>NZ_CP013002.1:0-140000 GCF_001414055.1 Caulobacter henricii
ATCCAGTCGGCTTTTGCTTTGTGTTCAACCGCACGCATTGTTCGGATAACAGCGTCCGAAAAATAGTGAACTTAACTATTCCCTTGCCACGCGAGGGGCTCTCGCGAGTCAACAGAAATATCCGGACTCGGACGCAAGTTTTCCGTTTGACCGGCAGGGTCGGCTGGCTAGTTTAGGGCTCTCAGCGCCCTTCCAGTTTTTGGAAAAAAACGGTGGCGGCAGAACCCTGCGTTCTGCTGACTAAGCCCCCGTGTGCGTGGAGAACCGGTCGTTCGCCTTTGGGGGGCGTGCGGCGGGACGAGCGGTTTTGACCAGGTACGAGGCGGTGGACGAATGACAATCAAGGGTGGGGTGGCGAGCCAGGACTTCTCGGCTGCGATTCCAGCGGTTGCCTGCGAGTCCGCTGGCGGCGTCTGGCACAAGGTGTGCCTGACTCTGAAGCGCGAGCTGGGTGATGCGTCTTTCGGCTCGTGGATCGCGCCGGCTCTGTTGCGCGAAGGTCCGTCCGGCGATGTGGTTCTGGTCACCCCGACCGGTATTGCCCGGGACTGGATCCGTCGCAGCGCCTGGCGTCGCATCAGCGAACTCTGGATCGCCCATGACCCGACGGCCCGTCGCATTGACCTGAAATCCCGCCTGGAATTCGAAGCCTCGGCTGGCGCCTATGTCGATGCGGCCAAGGCTGAACCGATCGAGATCGTTCTGCCGGTCTCGACCGATGCGCCCAGCCTGGCCCCGGTTCCGACCGGCAAGCCTTCGCGGACCCAGGGTCTGCAGGAGCGCTTCACCTTCGAGACCTTTGTCCCGGGTCCCGCCAACGAATTTGCCCATGCCGTGGCGCGCCGGGTGGCGAGCTGGGCCGATGGTCACTTCAATCCGGTTCTGTTCCACGGCCCCTACGGCTTTGGCAAAACCCACCTGCTCAACGCCCTGGCCTGGGAGGCCATGCGTCAGGCCCCGACCAAGCGCGTGGTCTATCTGACCGCCGAGCGCTTCCTGTCGACCTTCGTGCGCGCCGTGATGGATCGCCAGACGGCGGCCTTCAAGGAAGAGCTGCGCGCCGCCGACCTGCTGATCATCGACGACGTGCATTTCATCGCCGGCAAGCAGTCCACCCAGGAAGAACTGTTCCACACCCTGACCGCCCTGGTCGAGGAAGGCCGCCGCGTCGTGTTCTCGTCGGACCGTCCGCCCTCGGCCATGACCGAGATGGACGCGCACCTGCGCTCGCACCTGTCGGCAGGCCTGGTCTGCGGCCTCGAGCCGGCCGACCGTTCGCTGCGCATGGGCATCCTGGAGCGCAAGATCCAGACCCTGTCGGCCGCCCACGGCTCCGAGCCGACCATGCGGCCCGACGTCCTGCAGTTTCTGGCCGACCGCTTCACCGACAGCGTCCGCGAGCTGGAAGGCGCGCTCAACACCCTGTCGGCCCGGGCCGGCGAGGGCCTGTCGCGCCTGACCCTCGACGAGGTCCAGGCCATCCTGCGGCCGCATCTGCGGGCTGGCGAGAAGCGCATCACCATCGACGACATCCAGAAGGCCACCGCCGACCACTACGGCATGAAACAGGCCGACCTGCTCAGCGAGCGCCGCAACCGCGCCGTGGCCCGTCCGCGCCAGGCCGCCATGTGGCTGGCCAAGCAGCTGACCACCCGCTCCCTGCCCGACATTGGCCGTCGCTTCGGCGGTCGTGACCACACGACGGTTCTGCACGCCGTGCGCCGCATCGAGGCCCTTCGCCTCGAGGACAGCGCCCTGAACCACGACCTGGAGGTCCTGACGCGCAAACTGCGCGGCTAGGTCGCCCCGGAGGCTGACACCGGTTTCCGTTGCGTCAGCCTTGAGTCCGGCATCAGATTGAAAAGGGGTCGCCTGGCCGGGCGGCCCCTTTTTTTGGGCGACCCTGCCGTCAGGGCAATGGCGGTGCTGTTAACCGGAGACCGGTGTTTGACCACCTGCCCCGATTTGGCGACACTCGTCCCGGGGGCAAGAGGGGCGCTGCATTGACTGACGAGACAAGGCCGTTGCGGACCCGCAAGTCCCCCCGCGCCCCTGCGCCGACCACTCCGGACCCTATCGAGATCGCCATGGAGGCCAAGGCCTCGGGCCGCGATCCCGTGGGTTCTGCCGAGCAGTTACTTCTGAGTCAGAACCGGCTGATCGGCTGGCAGATCGCCTCTGAACGGGCCGGCTTTGCCCTGAAGGTCCTGACCGGCCTGGCTGGCCTGATCGCGCTGGTCGCGGTTCTGGCGCTGGTCTGGAGCGCCAGCCAGTATCGCGGCGTGACCATCAAGCCCTTTTCCGTGCCCCCTGAGATGGAGGCCCGGGGCCTGACCGGCACGGTGGTGGCCGAGCGGGTTATCGACCGCCTGGCGCGGCTGCAGGCCGCCACGGGGTCGACGCGGACCGGAGCCCGCTATTCCAGCGGCTGGGGCGAGGTCGAGGTCACCATCCCCCAGACCGGCGTTTCGGCCACCGAGCTGTGGAAGTTTCTGCGTGGATGGCTCGGCCAGGAGATCGAGGTCTCCGGCGACATCGTCAAGGCCGGGACCGAGGTCCAGTTGAGCGTTCGGGCCGACCGGACGTCCGCGCCCCTGATCCGGGGCCCGGAAGCCGATCTTGAAGGTCTGCTGGACCGGGCCGCGGAAGCCCTGTTCGCCGAGACTCAGGCCTATCGCTACGGCGTCTATCTGATGCTTGAAGGCCGGCGGCTTGAGGAGGCCCAGGCGGTTTTCCAGCGACTGGCCCTGGACGATGACAGGGTCGAGCGGAAATGGGCCCTGGTTGGGCTCACCAACGCCTATTTGCGACAGGGCAATCTGGACAAGGGCCTGAAATCGGCCGGGGCTGCTGTCGCCGCGGACAGCCGGTTTGCGCTCGGCGTATCCATCTTCGCGCGCAGTCGCTATTTCGCCGGTCACTGGGAGACCAGCTATCAGACCAATGCCCGCGTCGCGTCGCTCGCCCAGGGGTCAGACGAGTTTGATCGCGATCGACTGGAGAACTTCAAGGTCGAGCACCTCGCCCTCGATGCTCGCTTCCGGCATGACCACAACCACGCCCTGGAGATCCTTCAGCGCTTCGGGAAAAAAGATGTCCAGCGCAATCTCAATCACCTCTGGCTGGCTGCGGGTCAGAAGATCGCCCTTCACCGTCCCAGCGAGGCGATGACCGAGGTGGCGGGGTCGCTCGGCAGTCCCGCCGAGGCGCTTGACGAGATGCGCCTGTCGCTCGCTGAGCGACTGGAGCGGCAGGACTGGGCGGGTGCTGTCGCACGGTATCGCTCGATCCAGGAGGCCCATCCGGAACAGCGTTTCAGCGTTTCCGGTCGCTACTTTAACGATGAAGGCCCCACGGCCTATGCCATGGCCCGGCTGGGGGACCTTGACGGGGCCCGGGCGCTGCTGGCCCAGGGACGCCACGACAGCTATCCGATCACCATCGCCAGGGCCCAGGTGGCGGCCCTCAGCGGTGACGTCGCGGGCTCGGAGCGCCTCTTCGTCGCGGCGACGGAACGGGCTCCCAGTCTTGCCGATGCCCATTTCGCCTGGGGTCAGGCGCGGCTGGAACGGGGGAATGCGGCGGGCGCGATCGCCGTCCTGAAGATCGCCGCCGAGCGCGCGCCGCGCTGGGCCGATCCCCTGAAGGTCTGGGGCGATGCCCTGGTTGCTGAGGGCCGCCACAAGGACGCTATCCGTCAGTACCAGGCAGCGGCCCGCCGGGCCCCGCAATGGGGTGCCCTGCATCTGGCCTGGGGCCAGGCCCTGGTCGCCCAGGGCCATGAGGGCAAGGCCCGGGACCGCTGGCGTGCCGCAGCCGGCATGGACCTCAGCGCGACCGACCGCGCAACGGCTTCGCGACTCCTGGCCTCCTGACCGGGCCGTTCTTCACTCCGCCCCCGCCCGCCGCAGGGTCAGGTTGATCCGGCCGCCGCCGGGGACCAGGCTGGAGGAGCCGGCGATCACCCGGTCGACCCCGTGGAAGGCCATCCGGGCCGGGCCGGACAGGCGGAGGACGTCGCCGGAGGCCAGTTTCAGGCTACGGGTCGGGTCCTTGCGCGCTGTGCCGCCGAAGCGGAACACCGCCGTGTCGCCCAGGGAGATCGACAGCACCGGAAAGCGCGGATCGGCCTCGTCGCGGTCCTGGTGCAGGCCCATGCGGGCCGTACCGCGATAGAGATTGACCAGACAGGCATCCGCAGGGACCTCGGGGTCGCCCAGCTGGGCCCAGAGGTCGAGCAGGACCCCGGGCATGGCCGGCCACGGCCGGCCGGTGGCGGGATGCTGTCCGGCATAGCGATAGCCCGTCCGGTCACTGACCCAGCCCAGGGCCCCCAGGCTCGTCATGCCCACGCTCATCGCCTGGCCGGAGGCCGTTTCATAATGGTCGAAAGGCGCCGCCTCGGCGGCCGCCAGCACGGTCGCGACCAGGGCGGACTGGGCGGTGGGCGTCAGCAGGCCGGGCCAGAGGTCGAGGCCCGGGATGATGGTGAGCGGCTGGATCATTACGTATATTTAACGCGCCTGACGGGAGTGCAGGGTGTTGTTTCGCGAACCGGCCAGTGGGGTCGGGCCAAAAGTTCCAGTCCAGGTCTGTACATGCGTCGTCTTTTGTCTTCCGCGGCGGCCGCCGCGCTCATTTTCGCCGCTGGAACCGCCCTGGCCGCGCCGACCGCAGGGGCCGCCACGGCCGCCACCGTCACGACCCAGCTGCCGCGCAATGTCGTCCCGTCCCACTATGATCTGGCCTTTACCCCTGATGTCGAGGGCATGACCTTCAAGGCCCGGGTCAGGATCGCCATCACGGTGGTCGAGCCGACCCGCACCATCACCCTGCAGGCCGCCGATCTGACCTTCACGAGGGCCGAGCTGGCCGGGATCGGGGCCGCCAGCATCAAGGTCGATGACGAGGCCCAGACCGCCAGCTTCACCTTCGACAAGCCCTTGGCCAAGGGCCGGTACGAGCTGGCCATCGACTATGCCGGCAAGATCTACACCCAGGCCGCCGGCCTGTTCGCCCTCGACTACGAGACCGAGACCGGCAAGAAGCGCGCCCTCTACACCCAGTTCGAGAATTCCGACTTCCGTCGCTTCGTGCCCTCGTGGGACGAGCCCTTCTACAAGGCGACCTTCCGCGTCGAGGCGACGGTCCCGACCGGCCAGATGGCCCTGGGCAACATGCCGGTCGCGGCGAGCACCGACCTCGGCGGCGGCAAGACCCTGGTCAAGTTCGCGACGTCGCCGAAGATGTCGACCTATCTGCTGTTCTTCGGCCTCGGCGAGTTTGACCGGGCCTCGGTCAAGGTGGCCGGAGTCGATGTCGGGGTGGTCACCAAGAAGGGCGATACGCCCAAGGCGGAGTTTGCCCTGAAGTCGGCCGCCGACCTGCTGCCCTGGTACAATGACTATTTCGGCGTGCCCTATCCGCTGCCGGCCCTCGACAACATCGCCGCCCCGGGGCGCAGCCAGTTCTTCAGCGCCATGGAGAACTGGGGCGCGATCTTCACCTTCGAGTACGCCATGCTGCTCGATCCGAAGATCTCGACCCAGACCGACAGCCAGCGGGTCTTCACGACCGTAGCCCACGAGATGGCCCACCAGTGGTTCGGCGATCTGGTCACCATGGCCTGGTGGGATGACCTGTGGCTGAACGAGGGCTTTGCCTCCTGGATGGAGGGTCGGGCCACCGAGCACTTCCATCCCGAGTGGAACGCGGCCCTGGCCGCGGTCGGCGGCCGCGAATATGCCATGAGCCTCGATGCCCTGAAGACCACCCATCCTGTGGTCCAGCACGTCGAGACCGTCGACCAGGCCAGCCAGGCCTTTGACGGCATCACCTACCAGAAGGGTGAAGCGGTCATCCGCATGCTCGAGGCCTATGTCGGGGCCGATGCCTGGCGCGCCGGCGTGCGCACCTACATGAAGAAGCACGCCCACAGGAATACGGTCAGCGATGACCTGTGGCGCGAGATCGAGGCTGCCGCCGGCAAGCCGATCACCGACATCGCCCATGACTTCACCCTGCAGCCGGGCGTGCCGCTGATCACCGTCAGCGACCAGACCTGCACGGCCGGCAAGGCCACCCTGAGTCTGACCCAGGGCGAGTTCAGCAAGGACCAGCCCAACAAGACGCCCCTCGCCTGGCGGGTGCCCGTCACGGTCAGGGCGGTCGGCGGCGGTGAAGCCAAGACCCTGGTCGTCGGCGGCAAGGGCAAGGTGACGGTCGATGGCTGCGGCCCGGTGATCGTCAATGCCGGCCAGAGCGGCTATTACCGGACCCTGTATGGCCCGGAGCGGTTCGGCGGGGTGGTGGGCAGCTTTGCCAGCCTGCCGGCCATCGACCAGCTGGGCGTGATGTCCAATACCTGGGCCATGGGCCTGTCCGGCTATCAGCCGGCGACGGACTTCCTCGACTTGGCCAGCGCAACCCCGGCCTCGGCCGATCCCCAGGTTCTGTCCAAGATCGCCGGGGTGTTTGAAACCATCGACGGCTACTATTCGGGCCTGCCCGCCGAAAAGGCGGCCTTCCGCAAGATCGCCCTCGCCCGCCTCAACCCCCTGTTCGCCCAGGTCGGCTGGACGCCGAAGGCCGGCGAGCCCGACACGGTGGCCATCCTGCGGGGCGAGCTGATCGGGGCCCTGGGCGGCATGGGGGATCCGGCGGTGGTCGCCGAGGCCCGCCGGCGCTTTGCGGCCGACAGGACCGACCCGTCGGCCATTCCCGGCCCCTTGCGCAAGGTGATCCTGGCGGTGGTGGCCCAGCATGCAGACGCCGCCACCTGGGATGCGATCCGGGCCCAGGCCCAGGCCGAGAAGACGCCGCTGATCCGCGCCCAGCTCTATGCCCTGCTGGCGGCCGCTGACGACAAGGTCCTGGCCCAGAAGGCCCTCGACCTGGCCCTGACCGCCGAGCCGGGCGAAACCCTTTCGAGCACCATGATCTCGCAGGTGGCCGGCAGCCACCCGGACATGACCTTCGACTGGGCGGTGGCTCATAAGGCGGCGGTCAACGAAAAGGTCGATACCACCTCGCGCACCCGCTTCATCACCGGCCTGGGGGCCGGATCGTCGGACCCGGCCATGGCCGACCGGATCCGGGCCTATGCCGCCGCCAATCTGGCGGAAGGCTCGCGCAAGGAGGCCGACAAGGCCGCCGCCGCCGTGCTCAACCGGGTGTCGATCCGCGAGAACCGTCTCCCGGCGATCACGGCCTGGGTAAAAAAGACTGGCGGCTGATCGCCGCCCTGCATCAAAAGCGGGAGGGTCGCACCCAGCAGGTGCGGCCCTTTTCCATTGTTCAGCTTGAAGATTCCCCTTCGCAAGATGAGGGAATGGACTTGCGGGGCGCTGCACATCCCCCATATCGGCTTCCAAGCGGGGTTGACGGGCTCGTCAACTTCGAGGAACGCACTCTGCCCGTCCGACATCAGTCCGCCGGGCGAGGATTGGATCAACCGTAGGAAGTTCGACCAGACGGGGACGGAGCGAGAAAAACCGGGGCGCTTGCGTCTAAGGCCCTTGTCACCGCCGTCCGCCATTCAGGAGCGACAGGTTCGTAATATGAGCAAGATTATCGGTATCGACCTTGGCACCACGAATTCGTGCGTGGCCATCATGGACGGCAAGACCCCGAAGGTCATCGAGAACGCCGAGGGTGCCCGCACCACCCCGTCGGTGGTGGCGTTCCTCGAGGACGGCGAGCGCCTGGTCGGCCAGCCCGCCAAGCGTCAGGCCGTCACCAACCCGACCAACACCCTGTTCGCGATCAAGCGCCTGATTGGCCGCAACGCGAGCGATCCGGTGGTCGAGAAGGACAAGGGCATGGTGCCCTATGACATCGTCAAGGGTCCGACCGGCGACGCCTGGGTCAAGGCCCAGGGCAAGGACTATTCCCCGCAGGAAGTCTCCGCCTTCATCCTGCAGAAGATGAAGGAAGCCGCCGAGACCCATCTGGGCGAGCCGGTGACCAAGGCCGTGATCACCGTTCCGGCCTATTTCAACGACGCCCAGCGTCAGGCCACCAAGGACGCCGGCAAGATCGCCGGCCTGGAAGTCCTGCGCATCATCAACGAGCCGACCGCGGCTGCTCTGGCCTATGGCCTGGACAAGAACGACGGCAAGAAGATCGCCGTCTATGACCTCGGCGGCGGCACCTTCGACGTCTCGATCCTCGAAATCGGCGACGGCGTCTTCGAGGTGAAGTCGACCAACGGCGACACCTTCCTGGGCGGTGAAGACTTCGACCTGCGGATCGTCGACTACCTGGCCGACGAGTTCAAGAAGGAGCAGGGCGTCGACCTGCGCAAGGACAAGCTGGCCCTGCAGCGCCTTCGCGAAGAGGCCGAAAAGGCCAAGAAGGAACTGTCCTCGACCGCCCAGTACGAAGTGAACCTGCCCTTCATCTCGATGAATGCGTCGGGCCCGCTGCACCTGAACATCAAGCTGTCGCGCTCCAAGCTGGAAGCCCTGGTCGAAGACCTGATCGCCCGCACCATCGGTCCGTGCGAACAGGCCCTCAAGGACGCCGGCCTCAAGAAGAGCGACATCGACGAAGTGATCCTGGTCGGCGGCATGAGCCGCATGCCCAAGGTCCAGCAGGCGGTGCAGGACTTCTTCGGCCGCGAGCCGCACAAGGGTGTGAACCCTGACGAGGTCGTGGCCCTCGGCGCCGCCGTTCAGGCCGGCGTTCTGCAAGGCGACGTCAAGGACGTGCTGCTGCTCGACGTGACCCCGCTTACCCTGGGCATCGAGACCCTGGGCGGCGTGTTCACCCCGCTGATCGAGCGCAACACCACCATCCCGACCAAGCGCTCCCAGACCTTCTCGACCGCTGACGACAACCAGTCGGCCGTGACGATCCGCGCCTTCCAGGGCGAGCGTCCGATGGCCGCTGACAACAAGTTCCTGGGTCAGTTCGACCTGCAGGGCATTCCGCCGGCCCCGCGCGGCATCCCGCAGATCGAGGTCACCTTCGACATCGACGCCAACGGCATCGTCAATGTCCATGCCAAGGACAAGGCGACCAACAAGGAGCACTCGATCCGCATCCAGGCCAATGGCGGCCTGTCGGATGCCGACATCGAGCGCATGGTCAAGGAAGCCGAGGCCAACAAGGCGTCGGACGAAAAGAAGAAGGCCCTGGTCGAGGCCAAGAACCAGGGCGAGGCCACGGTCCACGCCACGGAAAAGGCCATGGCCGAGCACGGCGACAAGGTGTCGGGCGATGACAAGACCGCCATCGAGACCGGTCTCACCGATCTGAAGACCGCGCTGGAAGGCGAGGACGCCGAGCTGATCAAGACCAAGACCGACGCCCTGCGCCAGGCCTCGATGAAGCTGGGTGAGGCCATGTACGCCGCCCAGCAGGGTTCGGGTGACAGCGATGACGCGGCCGACGACGGTGTCGTCGACGCCGAGTTCGAGGAAGTCGACGACAACAAGCCGGCAAACTAGTCGTCATGGGCGCGCCGCGGAACGAATCCAGTCTGGTCGTTCCGCGGCCGCCAACGGCGGATCCGCGCGGTTGTGACGCCTTGCGCCCCGCGATCGAAAACCCCACCTCTTTCCCTATCAACGCCTCTCCCGTGGGCCTCTTGGGCGCCAGACGCTGACGATGCGCGACTATTACGAAATCCTGGGCGTGACCCGGACCGCCGATGATGCGGCCCTGAAGTCCGCATTCCGCAAGCTGGCGATGGAGCACCATCCCGACCGCAATGGCGGCTGCGAGGAATCGACCGGTCGGTTCAAGGAAGTCAACGAGGCCTATAGCGTCCTCTCCGACCCCCAGAAGCGCGCGGCCTATGACCGCTTCGGCCATGCCGGCGTCAATGGCGGCGGCGGGGGTGGCCAGGGCGGCTTCGGCGGTGACGCCAGCGATATTTTCAACGACGTGTTCGGCGATGTGTTCGGCGAGATGTTCGGTGGCGGCCGTCGCCCCTCGAACGGCCCGCAACGCGGCCAGGACCTGCGCTACGACCTCGAGATCACCCTGGAGCAGGCCTATGCCGGTGCCGAGGTCGAGATCAAGGTTCCGGCGGCCATCACCTGCGAGGTCTGTGACGGCTCGGGCGCCAAGCCCGGCACCAGCCCGACCGTCTGCGGCACCTGCGGCGGTCACGGCCGTGTGCGGGCGACCCAGGGCTTCTTCGCAGTCGAGCGCGGCTGCCCGCGCTGCGGCGGTTCGGGCCGCCTGGTGCTCGATCCCTGCCAGACCTGCAGTGGCCACGGCCAGGTGCGCCGCGAGCGCATCCTGTCGGTGCGCATCCCGGCCGGCGTCGATGACGGTGCCCGCATCCGCCTGTCCGGTGAGGGCGATGCCGGGGCCCGCAGCGGGCCGCGCGGCGACCTCTACATCTTCCTGTCGGTGATCCCGCACGAACTGTTCGAGCGCGACGGCCTGGACCTGCTGTGCACCGTGCCGGTGCCGATGACCGTGGCAGCCCTGGGCGGCGAGATCGACGCCCCCTGCCTGATGGGCGGCGAGGATTGCGACGGGGCCTGCAAGATCCCGGTCAAGGTTCCGGAAGGCTCCCAGACCGGCAAGACCGTCCGCCTCAAGGGCAAGGGCATGCCGTCCCTGCGCAGCCGCCAGCGCGGCGACCTGGTGGTCGAACTGTTCGTCGAGACCCCGACCCACCTGTCGGCCCGGCAGAAGGAGCTCCTCAAGGAGCTGGCCGGCCTGTGCGACGACAAGCAGAACCCCAAGTCGGCCAATTTCGTCGGCAAGGCCAAGCGCTTCTGGGAAGAGGTTACCGGGAGCTAGAGGTCGCGGCTGCGTTTACCCGCGACCGAGAACACCAGCCCCAGTATCGCGAAGGCGATCGCCCCCACGCCCGCGATCAGCAGGACATCGCCGGAATCGAGCGGCGCGAGCGATGGTCCGGCGCCTTTGGGCCCGGCGGCGGTCGCGGTCTTGAGCCGGGACCAGCTGTCCTGCGGCATCTGGAACACGATCGGGATCGTCACCTCGGGAGTCTTGGCCGCATAGCCGGCAGGGGGCGGCAGCATCCGGAATTTCTGGGACAGGGCGACGGCTGCGACGCCGAAATCCTCGCCCTTCGGGGTTTCCGAGATCACCTGGCAGTTTCCCAGGCGGCCGTCGGGACCGACCTGGCACTTGATCACCGCCTTGCCCTCGACCCCGTGGCGCTGGGCGTGGGCCGGATAGGCCCATGCCATGTCTTCGCCCGTCGGCTTTTCCAGCCAGTCGGGCTTGTAGCGGCCCATGACAGCGGGGCGCTCCGGAACGGCGCTGATCGCCTCTGACGCTGACATGACCGACCCCCACAACCCCATGGCGATCTGGCATGAAGTCAGCGCGAGTGGCAATCGGCATAATCCCTTAACGAAGCCAGCGACGCGCTGTAGGTTCCGCGCCGATGAACGCCCCCGCCGCTCCTGCCCTCCAGACCTATGACGCCACCGGCGCGACGCCGGTGATGGCGCAGTTCTTCGAGATGAAGGCGCGGCAGCCGGACGCCCTGATCTTCTTCCGGATGGGCGATTTTTATGAGCTGTTCTTCGACGATGCGATCGCGGCGGCGGCGGCCCTGGGCATCTCCCAGACTTTCCGGGGGACGCATAATGGCGAGCCGATCCCGATGGCCGGGGTGCCGCAGCACGCGGCCGAGGCCTATCTGTCGAAACTGATCCGCCAGGGCTTCAAGGTCGCCGTCTGCGAGCAGATGGAAGACCCGGCCGAGGCCAGGAAGCGCGGCTCCAAGTCGATCGTCCGCCGCGACATCGTCCGGGTGGTGACGCCGGGAACCCTGACCGAGGAGGGCCTGCTCGACGCGCGCGGGGCCAATCGCCTGGCCGCCGTGGCCGTGCGGGCCGGACAGGCGGCCGTGGCCAGCGTCGAGCTGTCGACCGGCGAGGTCGAGGTGTTCTCGGTCAGCAAGGACGGGGTGGCCGCGATCCTTGCCGCTCTCGCCCCGTCCGAGACCCTGGTCGCCGACCGGCTGCTGTCGGACGAGACCCTGTCCCAGACCCTGAAGATCTGCGGCGGCCTGATCCAGCCCATGCCCTCGGCCCTGTCCGAGCCCCAGGCCTCGGAGGCACGGGTCAAGCGGCTCTATGGCGTCGAGACCCTCGACGGCTTCGGCGGCCTGTCCCCGGCCGAGATCGGGGCCCTGGGCCTGATCGCCGCCCATCTGGACATGACCCAGGCCGGCAGGCTGCCGGCCCTGCGGGCGCCGCGCCGCGCCGCCGATGCCGATGTCATGGCCATCGACCCGGCCACCCGCGGCAGTCTCGAGATCGACCGCACCCAGGCCGGTGACCGCAACGGGTCTCTGCTGGCGGTGATCGACCGCACGGTCAGCGCCGGCGGAGCCCGCCTGCTGGCCTCGCGGCTGGCGCGGCCGCTGCTGGATGTCGCGGCCATCGATCAGCGCCTCGACGCGATCCAGTGGTTTGTCGAGCATCGGTCCCTGCGCCAGACCCTGCGCGAGACCCTGAAGGGCTCCGGCGACATGGCCCGCGCCCTGTCGCGCCTGGCCCTGGGCCGGGGCGGGCCGCGCGACCTGGGCTGCCTGCGCGACACCCTGAAGACCGGCCAGGCCCTGGCCGCCCTGGTCGCCGGCTCCGGCAATGCCCTGACCTCGCCGCCGTTCGAGCTGGAACATGCCTTCCGCGCCCTGACGCCCGACCTGCATGAGGGTCTGGCCGGCTTCCTGGCGGCCCTGGAGGCCGGGCTGGGTCCCGACCTGCCGGCCCTGGCCCGCGACGGTGGCTTCGTCGCCGCCGGGGTGCGCGAGGAGCTGGATGAGGCCCGGGCTCTGCGCGACAACAGCCGCAAGGTGATCATCGCCCTGGAGGCCCAGCTGGCGGCCGAGAGCGGTGTGCCCCTGAAGATCCGCCACAACGGGGTGCTGGGCTATTTCGTCGAGGCCACGGCCGGGAAGGCCGACCCGCTGTTCCAGCCGCCGCTGAACGCCACCTTCATTCACCGCCAGACCCTGGCCAACCAGGTGCGCTTCACCACGGTGGAGCTGGCCGATCTCGACGCCCGCATCGCCCAGGCCGCCGAGCGGGTTCTGGCCATGGAGGTGGCCGCCTTCGAGACCTGGCGCGAGGTGGCCCGCCTGCTGGCCGACGCCATCCAGATCGCCGCCGAGGCCCTGGCGCGGCTGGACGTCGCCGCCGCCCTGGCCGAATGGGCCCAGGACAGCGGGGCCACGCGTCCGGTCGTCGACCGTTCCCTGGCCTTCGACGCCCAGGCCGCCCGCCATCCGGTGGTCGAGGCCGCCGTCAAGCGGGCCGGCGATCCCTATACGCCCAATACCTGCACCCTCGACGCCTCGGGCGAGACGGCGGCGCGCCTGTCGATCGTCACCGGGCCGAACATGGCCGGCAAGTCCACTTTCCTGCGCCAGAATGCCCTGCTGGCCATACTGGCCCAGTCCGGCTGCTATGTGCCCGCCGTCCATTTCCGGCTGGGGGTCGTCGACCGCCTGTTCAGCCGCGTCGGGGCCGGTGATGACCTGGCCCGCGGCCGCTCGACCTTCATGATGGAAATGGTCGAGACCGCCGCCATACTCACCCAGGCCACCCCGCGCAGCCTGGTGATCCTCGACGAGATCGGCCGGGGCACGGCCACCTATGACGGCCTGGCCATCGCCTGGGCCTGCGCCGAGGCCCTGCACGACACCAATCGCTGCCGCGCCCTGTTCGCGACCCACTATCACGAACTGGCGACCCTGGAGGAGCGGCTGGACCACGTCTCCAACCTCTCCCTGCGGGCCAAGGAGTGGAACGGGGATCTGGTCTTCCTGCACGAGGCCGCGCCCGGACCCGCCGACCGCTCCTACGGCGTGCAGGTGGCCAAGTTGGCCGGGGTGCCGGCCCCGGTGGTGGCCCGGGCCCGCGAGGTGCTGGATCGCCTCGAGTCCAAGGCCGAATCACCCGCCCGCCTCGATGACCTGCCGCTGTTTGCCATGAGCCAGGCCCTGTCGGCGCCCGTCCAGGCGGCGCCCAGTGTCGTGGATACGGCCCTGAAGGACCTGGATATCGACGGAATGTCGCCGCGCGAGGCTCTTGAGGCGCTATATCGCCTTAAGGGACTGCTCAAGGCTTAGCGGGTACACCATATCCCCATCATGCCCCGTCGCCTTCGCCCCACCCCGCTGGAACATGTCGTCGACGGCCACGCCCTGCGCGCCCGTCTGTCGGCCGCCGCCCTCGATGCCCTGGGCGACGAGGCCGCCCAGCGCGCCCGCGCCATCGAGATCCTCAAACAGGCCCTGTTCCGCGGCCGGATGATCGCCAAGGAGCGGTTGGAAAACGGGGCCGGCGGGCTGGAGACCTCGCGCCTGCTGAGCGGAGTCACTGACGAGGTGATCACCGCCCTCTATGACTTCACCACGGTCCACGTTTTCCGGGCCCGCAACCCGACCGAGGGCGAACGCCTGTGCCTGCTGGCCGTCGGCGGCTATGGCCGCCGCACCCTGGCCCCGTTCAGCGACATCGACCTGCTGTTTCTGCGGCCCTACAAGCAGACGCCCCATGCCGAGAGCGTCATCGAGTTCATGCTCTATGCGCTGTGGGATCTCGGCTTCAAGGTCGGCCACGCCTCGCGGACCGTCGAGGAATGCGTGCGCCTGTCGCGCGAGGATTTCACGATCCGCACCTCGATCCTCGAGGCCCGCCGCCTGACCGGCGACGAGCGCCTGGCCGCCGATCTGAAGAAGCGCTTCCAGGACGATGTGATGAAGGGCACCGGAGCCCAGTTCGTCGCCGCCAAGCTGAAGGAGCGCGACGACCGCCAGGCTCGGGCCGGGGCCAGCCGCTATATGGTCGAGCCCAATGTCAAGGAAGGCAAGGGTGGCCTGCGCGACCTGCACACCCTGATGTGGATCGCCGAATATCTGCATCCGGTGGACCGCCCGGAGGACGTCTTCAAGCTGGAGGTGTTCGACCGGCGCGAGGCCAAGGCCTTCATCCGCGCCTTCGACTTCCTGCATGCCGTGCGCGCCCACCTTCACTTCACCACCGGCCGGCCCGAAGAGCGCCTGACCTTCGACCTGCAGCCCGAGATCGCCCGCCGCATGGGCTATGGCGACCGGGGCGACGCCCCGGCGGTCGAGCGCTTCATGCGCCGCTACTTCCTGATCGCCAAGGAGGTCGGGGCCCTGACCCGCGCCTTCTCGGCCAAGCTGGAAGCCGACAATTTCAAGCACGAGCCCAAGGGCATTTCCCGCTTCCTGCCCGGCGGCGGCCGGCCCAAGCGCAAGGCCCTGGATGTCGAGGGCTTCTATGAGGACGGCGGCCGCCTGAACATTGACGGCCAGGACGTGTTCGAGGCCGATCCGGTCAATCTGATCCGGCTGTTCCGGATCGCCGACGAGCGCGATCTCGACCTGCATCCTGACGCCTTCACGGCCGTGACCCGCAGCCTCGGCCTGATCACCTCGCGGGTGCGGCGCGACGAGGAGGCCTGCGCGGCCTTCCTCGACCTGCTGGCGCGCGGCAAGCGCTCCTATCGCACCCTGACCCTGATGAACGACGCCGGGGTGCTGGGCCGGTTCATCCCGGAATTTGGCCGCATCGTCGCCCAGATGCAGTTCAACATGTACCACTCCTATACGGTGGACGAGCACACCCTGCGGGCCGTGGGCGTGATCGGCGACATCGCTGCCGGACGTCTGGCCGACGACCATCCCCTGGCCGTTTCGATCATGCCGCTGATCGAGGACCGCGAGGCCCTGTTCCTGGCCATGCTGCTGCATGACACCGGCAAGGGCGGGGTGGGCGGTCAGGAAAAGGCCGGGGCCCGCAGCGCCCGCAGCGCCTGCGAGCGCCTGGGCGTCGACCGCCTGAAGGTCGAGCTGGTGGCCTGGCTGGTCGAGAACCATCTGGTGATGAGCGACTTCGCCCAGAAGCGCGACGTCTCCGACCCCGGCACGGTCGCCGCCTTTGCCCGCATCGTCGAGAATCCCGAGCGCCTGCGCCTGCTGCTGGTCATCACCGTCGCCGATATCCGCGCCGTGGGGCCGGGGGTCTGGAACGGCTGGAAGGGCCAGCTGCTGCGCGAACTCTACAACGCCACCGAGGCCGTGTTCCGCGGCGGCCGGGGCAGTGACGCCGCCGCCAGTGTCCAGCGCCATCAGGAGGCCGCTGCCGAGGCGGCGCGGGCTACCCTGATCGCCGACGACCCTGCCGCCAAGGGCTGGGCCGCCGCCATGGAGGACGCCTATTTCGGGGCCTTCAACACCCAGGACCTCAAGGACCATGCCGCCCTGGCCCGCCGCGCCGCCATCCAGGGCGGGGCCGCTGCCGAGGGCCAGGTGCGTCCGGGCTCCAATGCCGCCGAGATCGTGGTCGCCGCCAAGGACCGGCGCGGCCTGTTCGCCGACCTCGCCCTGGCCATCTCGTCCCTGGGCGGCAATGTGGTCGGCGCCCGGGTCTTCACCTCGCGCCAGGGCCAGGCCCTCGACGTCTTCTATGTCCAGGACGTCACCGGTGCCCCGCTCGGCTGCGAAAACCCCCGCGCCCTGCGCCGCCTGGCCGACGCCCTGGAAGCGGCCGGTCGCGGCGAGATCATGAGCTTCGAGCCCCGGCGCGGGGCCGAACAGTCGCGCACGGCGGCCTTCACCATTGCGCCCAGTGTCGTGGTCGACAATGAGGCCTCCAACGACGCCACCGTGGTCGAGGCCTCGGGCCGCGACCGTCCGGGCCTGCTGCACGCCCTGGCCCAGACCCTGGCAACGAGCGGCCTGTCGATCCAGTCGGCCCATATCGACGGCTATGGCGAACGCGCCGTCGACGCCTTCTATGTCCAGACAGCCGAGGGCGAGAAACTGACCGAGACCCGCAAGGTCACGGCCCTGAAGGCGGACCTGCTGTCGGCCCTGGAAGCCAATGAGGCCGGGGCGCCGAACACGCGGCCGGGGCTGAAGCGGGCGCGGGCGAGCGTGGCGCGGTAGGGGCGGTGTGTCTACCGGCCGACGCTGCAGGCCCCCTCCTGACCGCTAACGCGGTCGTCCTCCCCCCTGCGGGGGGAAGATGAAACGCGCCGACCTAATCTTCCCCCTCCGGGGGAAGACGATCGCGAAGCGATCCGTAGGGGGCAAGTGCGGGGATTGGGCTAGATCTATCCTCTGAGTTTCCCGAACAAACTCTAGTCCAATCAATGCCTTGCAATAAATCGGAGCGCGCCAGTCCGACGCGCTGAATCCGCCCGCATAATCAGTCTCACCTGACAGCACGGGAAGGGCGTCCGGCCGGCGACCAGCGACGGCTGTCAGGGGTGATCGAGCGGGGCCACCGGTCGGACGAATGTCCGTGCCGGCGCGCTTAATGCGAGGGCGGTGGACGTAAATCCGCCCATCGGGGGCAAGCCAGGGCCTCCGCCCGTCCGAAGGTTCGCTCCGGGTCCCTCCGGAATCGGCGTGGCTGCAGCCCAAGGCTCAAGTCCGTCGCGAGGAGGACAAGGCCCGGGTGGGGCAAAAGGTTGAACCAGACCTGCGCGCCCCGGCCAGAGGGATAACGGTCACGCGGAGCGTCTGTCTTCGTCGAAACGGTACTTGCACATCCCCTCATCCGGGCGAGGCCCGGACGCTCCGCGACCCTTCCCACACCTTCAGCGGTCCTCCGCGTGAAGCGGCCCGGCCGTGTCGGTCGCCCCAGCCCGATTGCTGTCCTCGCCGCGCCGCGTTACGGGTGGCGCGCAACAGGACAGACCCGGTGTCGAGCGTTCCAGATCCACAGATGATCCCCGCCGTGACGGTGTGGTTCGACGGCGATTGTCCCCTCTGCGTTCGGGAGATCGCCCTGATGCGCCGGTTGGACAAACGCGGGGCTATAGCCTTCGAGAACGTGGCCGGCGACGGGAGCTGTCCGATCGACCGGGCCGATCTGCTGGCGCGCTTCCATGCCCGCGAGGCCGGTGGGCCCATGGTCTCGGGCGCGGCCGCCTTCGCCGCCTTGTGGCGGGCCATTCCGGTTTTGGCCCCGTTCGGACAGCTGGCGCGTCTTCCGCCGCTGTTGTGGATTCTGGAACGGGCCTATCGCGGCTTTCTGCGCCTGCGGCCCCGCCTGCAGGCCCTGGTTCGCCGCCTGGATGCCCGCCCGAGCCGAGACGCCGCATGAAGCCCTCATCCCCTATTCCGCCCGTCGTCCTGGCCTATGGCCTGCTGGGCCTGATCCCCTTTCTGGCCCCGCCCCTGGTCGGCTGGCTGCTGCCTGAACAGGCCGCCCTGGCCGGCCGCGCCCTGGCCCTTTATGGCGGCCTGATCCTGTCCTTTCTGGGCGGCGCCCGCTGGGCCCTGGCGGTTCGCGAGGCCCGGGTCGATGGCCGGGTGGTGTCCCTGGCCATGATCCCGACCCTGGCCGCCCTGGCGATCCTGCTCCTGCCGGACGCGATGCGGGCGGCGCAGCTGGCCCTGCTGGCCCTGGCCCTCTTGATCCACGGGGCCTGGGATGTCTGGTCGCGCGGCCTGACCGCCTGGTATCCGCGCCTGAGGCTGGTTCTGACCCTCGGGGCGGTGGCCGGACTGTCGGCCGGGGCCCTGCTGCTTCATGGCTGAGGCCCCTGACCCCTGCGGCCGGCTGGCGGTGGTCGTCGGCGGCACGGGCGGGGTCGGCGCCGCCCTGGCCGCCGCCCTGGTCGGGGATCCGGCCCATGACCGGGTGATCGTCCTGTCGCGTCGTCCCCCGGCCGAGGCCGCGGCGGCGGAGGCCGGGGCGCGGCTGGTCTGGATCGCCGCCGACATTCTCGACGAGGCCAGCCTGGCCGAGGCCGCCCGGCAGATCGGCGCCCTGGGGGTGCCGACCTTGATCCTGATCGCCACCGGCCTGCTGCATGGCGACGGCCTGGCCCCGGAAAAGTCCCTGCGCAACCTGAATTCCGAGGCCCTGACCCGGGTCCTGCAGGTCAATGCCGTGGGCCCGGCCCTGGTGGCCAAGCATCTTCTGCCCCTGACACCGCGCGATCGTCCCAGCGTCCTGGCCGCCCTGTCGGCCCGGGTCGGCAGTATCGGCGACAACCAGCTGGGCGGCTGGTACGGCTACCGCGCCTCCAAGGCGGCCCTGAATATGCTGATCCGCACCCTGGCCGTCGAACATCGCCGCACTCGCCCTCTCGGCGTCTGTGTGGTCCTGCATCCCGGCACGGTGGCGACGGCCCTGAGCGCGCCCTTCCAGACCGGCGTCCCCGACGGGAAACTGTTCACGCCGGTGCAGTCGGCCGCCGCCCTGCTGGCGGTGGTCGCGGGCCTCGGCCCCGAGGCCAATGGCGGCTTCTATGCCTGGGACGGATCTCCGATCGCATGGTGACCTCATGACCGCAGCCGCGACGCCCCGCACCGCCGTGATCGGCGCCGGTATGGCCGGTCTGACCTGTGCCACCGCCCTGCAGGCCGCCGGTCGGACGGTCGTGGTCTTCGACAAGGCGCGGGGTCCGGGGGGCCGAATGTCGACACGGCGACAGGCCCTGGACGGGGGCGAGGTCGCCTTTGATCACGGGACGCCCGCCTTTGCCGCCACCGGCAGCGACTTTCAGGCCCAGGTCGAGACCTGGCGGCAGGCGGGTCTGGTCGCCCCCTGGCCCGCTGCGGGCGAGGGACAGTTCATCGGACTTCCGGCCATGAACGCGCCCCTCAAGGCCATGGCCGCCCTGCTGGAGACCCGCTGGAGCCATACGATCACGGGGCTGTCGCGCGACGGTTCCGGCTGGCGTCTGGTCGGGACGACGGAGGACGAAGGCCCCTTCGACCAGATCGTCCTGGCCCTGCCGGCGGAACAGGCTGCCGTTCTGCTGGCCCCGGTCCAACCCGACTTCGCGGCGGTGGTAGAGGCCGTCCGCTCCGAGCCGTGCTGGACCCTGATGGCGGTCTTTGCGCAACCGGTGCCAAGCCCAAAGGCCGTTCTGACCGGGGGCGCAGGGGTGGCCTATGCCGGGCGCGAGGCCGACAAGCCGGGACGCAGCGGGACGGAGGCCTGGGTGATCCAGGCCGGCCCGGACTGGTCGCGGACCCATCTGGAGCTCACCCCTGAAGCGGCCGTTCCTCTGCTGCTGGCCGGGTTCGAGGCTCTGCTGGGCGAGGCCGCGCCGGTTGCCGTGTCGGCCGTGGCCCACCGCTGGCGCTATGCCCGGCCCCTGGCCGCGGCGCGCGAACCGCTCTGGGACCCGGCCCTGGGGCTCGGGGTCTGCGGCGACGGGCTGGGCGGCGGCAGCGTCGAGGGGGCCTGGCGCTCGGGCCATCGGCTGGCGCAGCGGCTGGTGACCGCATGAGCCGGCGTGCCTTCTCTTGACGCCCTTGCCGCCAGCGCTCAGAAGCCGTCCGTGAACGACACCGCCCCCTCCGACGCCGCCCCGAAAAAAGCCCCCGGCATGATCCGGTCTTCGGCGATCTATTCCGGCCTGACCCTGGTCAGTCGCCTGATGGGCTTTGTGCGCGATCTGGTGATCTCGTATTTCCTCGGGGCCAGCGCCAATTTCGCGGCCGACGCCTTCAATACCGCCCAGATGTTCCCCAACCTGTTTCGGCGGATCTTCGCCGAGGGGGCCTTCGCGGCGGCCTTCGTGCCGGCCTATTCCAAGACCCTGGATCGGGACGGGGCCGAGGTCGCCGACAAGCTGGCGGCCGATGCCATGGCCACCATCGCCGCCTTTACGGTCGGCCTGACCCTGATCTCCCAGGCGGCCATGCCGTGGCTGATGATGGTGATCAGCCCGGGCTTCGGCTTCGGCACCGACAAGTACAAGCTGGCCGTGATCCTGACCCAGATCACCATGCCCTACCTGCCCTGTATGGCGATCGTGGCCCTGCTGTCGGGCGTGCTGAACGCCCGGGGCAAGTTCATCGTCTCGGCCGCCGCGCCGATCCTGCTGAACCTCGTGACCCTGATCGCCGTGATCCCGACCCGCAATGCCCATGACGCGGCGGTGGCGGCCTCCTGGGGCATTCTGGCGGCCGGGGTGTGCCAGGTGCTGCTGCTGGTCTGGGCGGTGCGCAAGGCGGGAGCCACGATCCGCTGGCGGCTGCCGCGCCTGACGCCCGAGATCAAAAGCCTGATCGCCCTGGCCGTACCCGGGGCCATCGCCGCCAGCGCCAGCCAGATCAACATCACCATCTCCGGCGTGCTGGCCAGCCATGTGAACGGAGCGCGGACCTGGCTGGCCTATGCCGACCGCCTCTATCAGCTGCCACTCGGCCTGGTGGGCGTCGCCATCGGGGTCGCCCTGCTGCCGCGCCTGTCGCGGGCCGTGGCGGCCGAGGATCGCCGCGAAGCCCAGACGGCCATGGACCAGGCCATCATCTTCGCCCTGGCCCTGACCCTGCCGGCCGCCGTGGCCCTGTTCAGCATTCCCTATTTCCTGATCGACGGCCTTTTCACCCGCGGAGAATTCACGGCGTTCGACGCCCGTCAGACGGCCAATGCCCTGCTGCACTATGGCTGGGGCACCCCGGCCTTCGTCCTGGCCCGCATCCTGTCGCCGGCCTTCTTCGCACGCGGCGACACCAAGAGCCCGATGCGTTTCGCCTTGGTTTCGGTGGCGATCAATATCGGCCTGGGCCTCGCCCTGTTCCCGGTCATGGGCGTGCCCGGCCTGGCCGCCGCGACCAGTGCCGCCTCCTGGATCAATGTGCTGCAGATGGTCCTGACCCTGAGCAAGCGCGGTGACTACACGCCCAGCGCCATGGCCTGGGGCAAGATCGTGCGGGTGCTGGCGGCCAGCGTCTCACTGGGCCTGATCCTGGCGGCGATGTCGCACTGGCGCGCCGCCATCGAGGCCCCGATCCTGGCCATGGGCGTCGGTGCGGCCAAGGAGCTGGCCATCCTGGCGACCTGCGTCCTGGCGGCGGGCCTCTATCCTGTGCTGTTGCTGCTCTCCGGCGGCGTGACCCTTGCCGAGGCCCGGATGGTGCTGCGGCGCGGGGCGGGGCGCTGACCCGGCTTGCCCTGAGGGGCGCGGAGCGGTAACCAGCGGCCATGGCTTTGATCGGTCCCTTCCCGCCGCGATGGCGCGGCTCCTGCTGACCCTGATCGCCGCATCCCGGGATGCGGTTGGCGTTTCCGCGCTCGCCATTCCAAGTTTCAAGATCCAAGGCTGAAGCCATGACCGACCAAGCTCCCGTCGCCGCCTATGCGGGCCCCGCCCGTGTGCTCTCCGGCGTGCAACCCTCCGGCGCCCTGCACCTGGGCAACTATCTCGGCGCGCTGGTGAAGTTCGCCCGCCTGCAGCACGAGATCGACACCTTCATCTTCGTGGCCGACCTGCATGCCATCACGGTGTGGCAGGAGCCGGCCGCCCTGGCCCAGCAGACCCGCGAGATCGCCGCCGCCTATCTGGCCGCCGGTCTCGATCCGGCCAAGGCCACGATCTTCCCGCAATCGGCCGTGCCCGAGCATGCCGAGCTGGCCTGGATCTTCCAGTGCGTCGCCCGCCTCGGCTGGCTGGATCGGATGACCCAGTTCAAGGAAAAGAGCGGCAAGAACAAGGAACGCTCCAGCGTGGGCCTCTACACCTATCCGGTGCTGCAGGCTGCCGACATCCTGATCTACAAGGCCACCCACGTGCCGGTCGGCGAGGACCAGAAGCAGCATCTGGAACTGACCCGCGACATCGCCGCCAAGTTCAACCACGATTTCAACGCTCCGGCGTTCTTCCCGCAACCCGACCCGCTGATCCAGGGCCCCGGTGCCCGGATCATGAGCCTGCGCGACGGCTCGGCCAAGATGAGCAAGTCCGACCCGTCGGACTATAGCCGCATCAACCTGACCGACGACGCCGACGCCATCGCCACCAAGGTCAAGAAGGCCCGCACCGATCCCGAGCCCCTGCCGGAAACCCTGGAAGACCTGGCCACCCGGCCCGAGGCCGATAATCTGGTCGGCATCTTCGCCGCTCTGGACGGCCGGACGAAGGCGCAGGTTCTGGCCGACTATGCCGGCAAGGGCTTTGGGACCTTCAAGCCGGCCCTGGCCGAGCTGGCGGTCGAGAAGCTGGCCCCGGTGGGTGAGCGCATGCGGTCCCTGCTGGCCGATCCGGCCGAGATCGACCGTATTCTCGCCAGGGGCGCGGAGCGGGCTCGCGAAGTGGCAGCCCCGACCGTGGCCGAGGTCAAGAAACTGGTGGGGTTCTGGGGGGCTTGAAACTCGCCCCCTCCTGACCGCTTCGCGGTCGTCCTCCCCCGTAGGGGGAAGACGAAGCCGTGCTGACCTCATCTTCCCCCTACGGGGGAGGAGCGCCGAAGGCGCGGAGGGGGCAAGTGTTCGCCGACTAGACCCGCTCGGGGATCCGCACCGTCAGGGTCTCGTAACCCTTCACGAAGCTGGAATAGACCCGGCGCGGTTCGTCGAGCACTTCGATCTTCGGGAAGCGCTTGAGGATCTCTTCCCAGACGATCTTCAGCTGCATCTCGGCGAGGCGATTGCCCACGCAGCGGTGGATGCCGAAGCCGAACGACAGGTGGCGGCGGGGGTTTTCGCGGTCGATGATGAAGCTGTCGGCGTTCTCGATCACCGTGTCGTCGCGGTTGCCCGAGACGTACCACATGACGACCTTGTCGCCCTTCTTGATGGTCTTGCCGGCCAGTTCGACGTCTTCCAGAGCCGTGCGGCGCATGTGGGCCAGGGGCGTCTGCCAGCGGATGATCTCCGACACCATCGACGGGATCAGCTCGGGATTGGCCCGCAGCTTGGCTTCCTGTTCCGGATTCTTGGACAGGGCATAGAGGCCGCCGGTCAGGGAGTTGCGGGTCGTGTCATTGCCGCCGACGATCAGCAGGATGATGTTGCCCAGATACTCCATCGGCGGCATGTCGCGCGTGGCCTCGCCATGGGCGAGCATCGAGATCAGGTCGCCGCCGGGCTCGGTGGCATTGACGCGCTCGTTCCAGAGATTGGTGAAATAGGCCAGGCACTCGAGCAGCTCGGCCCGGCGGGCCTCTTCGCTTTCGATCAGGCCGCTTTCCGGCGAGGCGGTGGCGATGTCCGACCAGCGGGTCAGCTTGCGGCGCTCTTCCCACGGGAAATCGAACAGGGTGGCCAGCATCTGGGTGGTCAGCTCGATCGACACCTTGTCGACCCAGTCGAAGGGCTCGCCGATCGGCAGGTCGTCGAGGATCAGGTTCACCCGCTCGCGGATCAGGCCTTCCAGCTTGGCAAGGTTCTGGGGCGAGACGATCGGGCTGACGGTCTTGCGCTGGATGTCGTGCTTGGGCGGGTCCATGGCGATGAACATCGGCAGGACGAAGTCCTCGTCGAAGTTCCGGATGGTGATGCCGCCCAGATGGGCGTCGGACGAGAACACCGCGTGATTGGTGTCGACGGCCATGATGTCGTTGTACTTGGTGACCGACCAGTAGGGGCCCGTCTCCTCGTCGCCCTTGGACCAGTGGACCGGATCCTCTTTCCGCATGCGCTCGAAATAGGGCCACATGGCATCGGCCTGGAACAGGACCGGGTCAGCCACATGGTAGTCCTCAAGGGGAATGGACCAAGCCTTGGCGCGCGCATCGGCGCTCAGATCAATCGAGCCATCGCTCATGGAAGCCTCCCGCAGGTCGTTGTTTTCCGTATCACGCCAGAAAATGACGCCTGTGTCACCTTTCTTTGTCGTGAGCCGGATCTCTTGCGCATGGACGCCCCCGGGTCCATTTGTCCGCCATGTTCATCCAGACCGAAACCACTCCCAATCCCGAGGTCCTGAAGTTCCTGCCCGGCCGTGAAGTGCTGGGTGAGGGCGCACGCGAGTTCAAGACGGCAGCAGAGGCCGAGTCCTCGCCGCTGGCCAAGGCTCTGTTCCAGCTGGGCGACGTGACGCGGGTCTTCTTCGGACCTGATTTCCTGACCGTGACCAAGGATCCCGATGCCGAGTGGCCGCATCTGAAGGCCCCGATCCTGGCCGCGATTATGGACCATTTCACCAGCGGCCGGCCCCTGCTGCTGGATGCCACAGCCAGCGGGCACGATGACGACGGCGTCTATGACGAGGACGCCAGCCAGATCGTCGCCGAGATCAAGGAACTGCTCGACACCCGCATCCGCCCGGCCGTGGCCCAGGACGGTGGCGATATTGTCTTCAGCCGGTTCGAACCGGCCACGGGCGTGGTCTGGCTGCACATGCGCGGGGCCTGTTCGGGCTGTCCGTCCTCTTCGGCCACTCTGAAGTCGGGCGTCGAGAACATGCTCAAGCACTATGTGCCCGAGGTCACCCGGGTCGAGCAGACGCTGTAGCGCCTGGACCTCGGTCTTGATGGCGTGCGCTTGCGCGGCCTCGTCGGATTCCTATATTGTAACTAAGTAAGTTGCTGATAGCCCTCCTGAGGATCGCAAATGGCCAAGCTCGACGCCCCGGCGCTCGCCCAACTGTTCACCGAAGCCCGCACCCGCAACGGCTGGAAAACCGACCCGCTGCCTGAAAGCCTGCTGCGCGAGCTGTATGACCTGGTGAAGTTCGGGCCCACGGCCGCCAACTCCACCCCGGCCCGGTTTGTCTTCGTGACCAGCCCGGACGCCAAGGCCAGGCTGGCGGCTCTGTCCTCCGGCTCCAACGGCCCCAAGATCCTGCAGGCCCCGGCCACGGTGATCATCGGCTATGATCTGGATTTCCCGGAAACCCTCGACAAGCTGTTCCCCCACGCCCCGGGGGCCAAGAACTGGTTCGGCGACCCCGTGGCCAAGGAGTGGGGCGCGTTCCGCAACAGCTCGCTGCAGGGCGGCTATTTCATCCTCGCGGCCCGGGCCCTGGGGCTCGATGTCGGGGCGATGTCGGGCTTCGACAATGCCGGCGTCGATGCCGAATTCTTCGCCGGCACCAACATCAAGTCCAACTTCATCGCCTCGATCGGTTACGGCACGGACGATGGCCTGTTTCCGCGCAGCCCGCGCCTCGACTTCGAGGAAGCGGCACAGATCGTCTGATCGCGACGAACCCTGCGCCATCGGTCGCCTGCGCGGCTGAAGGCGCAGGGTTCTTTTTGTGCATCCGGCGCGCACGCGCTAAACCCCGGACATGATCCAGCCTGCCCCCATGATCCTGGCCATCGACACCTGCCTGGGCGCGAGCTCGGTCGCGATCCTGGCCGGTGACCAGATGCTGGCCGCCCGGACCGAGCCCATGACAAGGGGTCATCAGGAACGGATCGGGGTCCTGGCGCGCGAGGTCGCCCTTGAGGCCGGGGTGGCCTTTTCCGACCTGACCCGAATCGGTGTGACCATAGGACCCGGCTCGTTTACCGGCCTGAGGGTGGGTCTGGCCTTTGCCAAGGGTCTGGCCACCGCCCTGTCTATCCCCTGTATCGGCGTGAGTACCCTGGAAGCCCTGGCCCATGGCACTCCCGGCTTCGTCGCCGCCGTGCTCGATGCCCGGATGAGCCAGGTCTATCTGCAGGTCTTCGACGGTCGCATCGCCCTGATGGCGCCTGACGCCCTCGATCTGGGCTCGGCGGCGGCAAGGCTGGCCGAACTGCATGGCGGTCAGGCCGTGACCCTGATCGGCTCGGGCGCGCCCCTATTGGCCGAAACCTTTCCCAGGGCGACGATCCTGACGCCTGCGGCGCCGGATCCGGTCGCCATTGCCCGCCTGGCCGCCGCGCGGCCCGTCCCCCTGCATTCGCCCCGCCCACTCTATCTGCGCGCGCCCTATGCCACCCTTCCGGCTGGCCCGGTCGCGTCATGATCCTTCGTCCCGTGGGCCTTGAGGCCTGTTTCAGTCTGGCGGACCTGCATGACCGCGCCTTCGAGCGGCCCTGGAGTGCCCTGGCCCTTGAAGACCTGCTGAACTCGCCCGGTGTCTTCGCGGTTCTGGGCGAGGCCGGCGATCCGGCTGTCGAGAAGGGCTTCATCCTGTGCCGCTCGATTGCAGGTGAGGCCGAGATCCTGACCATCGCCGTCGACCCTGCCGCGCGCCGCCGGGGCTGGGGCTCCGCCCTGGTGGAGATGGCGGCCGGAATCGCAGCGGAAACCGGCTCAGACGCCCTGTTTCTGGAAGTCGCGGCCGACAATGCCGCTGCCCTGGGGCTCTATGCTTCAGCCGGTTTTGCCAGGGTTGGTCTGCGCCGGGGCTATTATCCCCATCCGGAGGGCGACCGGGACGCAGTTGTCATGCGCCGGGCGCTTAACACATAAGGCTTTGCCGCCTATCTTGCGGCGACTCAGACGGAGGCGCCGCCTTGGATCGACTTGAAAAGCTGTGCATCGATAAGGGCATGCGCATGACCGACCAGCGCCGCGTGATCGCGCGCGTACTGTCGGCGGCCGACGACCATCCGGATGTCGAAGAGCTGCACCGCCGCGCCCACTCGGTCGATCCGCATATTTCCATCGCCACGGTCTACCGGACGGTGCGCCTGTTCGAGGAGAGCGGCATCATCGAGCGTCACGACTTCCGCGACGGTCGCTCGCGTTACGAAGAGACGCCCAGCCACCATCACGACCACCTGATCGACATGAAGACCGGCAAGGTGGTCGAGTTTGTCGATGAGGAGATCGAGGCCCTGCAGACGGCCATCGCCCGCAAGCTCGGCTACAAGCTGATCGACCACCGCCTGGAACTCTACGGGGTTCCGATCGAGGAGTGATCGGCTCGCAAGATGCTCCCCCTCAGGGGGAGCCGTCGCGGAGCGACTGAGGGGGTCATCGCTGCCTCTGCCCAGCTGCCCCCACCGGCCCTCCGGGCCACCTCCCCCAAGAGGGGAGGACCTCAACTGTGTCCCCAGCGATCTTGCGCTGATGCACGCACGCCCCCATAACCTCGCCGCATGAGCGAGACCCCGCAAAAGCGCCTCTATATCAAGACCTACGGCTGTCAGATGAACGTCTATGACAGCGAGCGCATGGCCGATGTCCTGCGACCGCTGGGCTATGGCGTCGTCGATGATCCCGAAGGGGCGGATCTGGTGGTGCTCAACACCTGCCATATCCGCGAAAAGGCCACGGAAAAGGTCTATTCCGAGCTCGGTCAGATCAAGCTGATGAAAGACCGCAAGGCCGAGGGCGGGGGTCGCATGACCATTGCCGTGGCCGGCTGCGTCGCCCAGGCCGAGGGCCAGGAGATCATGACGCGCCAGAAGGCGGTCGATCTGGTGGTCGGGCCCCAGTCCTATCACCAGCTGCCCGAGCTGATCGCCCGCGCCCACCGGGCGACCGGCGAGCGGCTCTCGACCCATTTCGCTGCCGACGAAAAGTTCGACGCCCTGCCGGCCGAGCGCCAGGTCAAGGGTGTCACCGCCTTCCTGACCGTTCAGGAAGGCTGCGACAAGTTCTGCACCTTCTGTGTCGTGCCCTATACGCGCGGCGGCGAATGGTCGCGGCCGGTCAATGACATCGTCGAGGAAGCCCGGCGCCTGGCCGATCAGGGCGTGCGCGAGGTCACCCTGCTGGGTCAGAACGTCAATGCCTATGACGGCGACGGCTCGACCCTGGCCAAGCTGGTCCGCCGGCTGGCCAGGATCGATGGCCTGGACCGGATCCGCTACACCACCAGCCATCCGCGCGACATGGGCGATGACCTGATCGAGGCCCATGGCGAACTGCCGGAGCTGATGCCCTATCTGCACCTGCCGGTGCAGGCCGGCAGCGACAAGATCCTCAAGGCCATGAACCGCGATCACACGGCTGAAAGCTATGTGAAGCTGATCGAGAAGATCCGCGCCGCCCGTCCCGACATCGCCATGAGCGGCGACTTCATCGTCGGCTTCCCCGGCGAGCGCGACGGCGATTTCGAAAAGACTCTCGACCTGGTTCGCGAGGTCGGCTTCGCCTCGGCCTTCTCGTTCAAGTATTCGCGCCGCCCCGGCACGCCGGCCTCGGCCATGACCGGTCAGGTCGACGAGGCGGTGAAGGCCGAGCGCCTGGAGCGCCTGAACCAACTGCTCGACGAACAGCAGAAGGCGTTCAATGCCGGCCAGGTCGGCAAGGTCCTGCCCGTGCTGTTCGAAAAGGCCGGTCGTCACCCCGGCCAGATCGTCGGCCGCAGCCCCTATCTGCAGGCGGTCCATGCCCAGGGCGGCGAACAGCTGATCGGGACGATTGTTCCGGTCCGGATCGAATCCGCCGCCAAGATGAGCCTGGGCGGCGTGCTGGAAACCTCTTCCATTCTGGAGACCGCTTGAGTCGCACCCCCGAGTTCCTGCCGCTGTCGGACGATGCGGTTCATGCCGTCACCGGTCCCCACGGCCGTCACGCCGCCCTGATCGAGGACGCCTTCAGGGTGCTGATCGAGACCCCGGGCGGTGGCGTCACCCTCACCGGCGACGTCAAGGGACGTACCGGAGCCAAGCGGGCTCTGAGCGACCTGGCTCACCGCGCCGATGCGGGCCAGGAGGTGGTCGAGGCCGATGTGCGGATCGCGGTCGGCGAGGCCCAGAGCACGGGCGGTCAGGCCTCCGGACGAACGGTGCGCAAGGGTGCCGTGTCGCCCAAGACCAAGGGTCAGGCCCGCTACATGGAGGCCATGGGCAGCCATCCGCTGTCCTTCGGCCTGGGTCCGGCCGGCACCGGCAAGACCTTCCTGGCCGTGGCCCATGGGGCCGGCATGCTGCTGCGCGGCGAGGTCGATCGCCTGATCGTTACCCGTCCGGCCGTCGAGGCGGGCGAGAAGCTGGGTTTTCTACCCGGTGACCTGAACGAAAAGGTCGATCCCTACATGGCCCCGGTCTGGGAAGCCCTGACCGACATCATGGGCGCTGACCAGCTGCGACGCCGGCGCGAGAAGCTGGAAATCGAGGTTGCCCCGATCGCCTTCATGCGCGGCCGCACCCTGGCCCATGCCTTTGTCATCGTCGACGAGGCCCAGAACTGTTCCCGCCTGCAGATGAAGATGGTCCTGACCCGGCTGGGCGAAGGCTCCCGCATGGTGGTGACCGGCGATCCTACCCAGATCGACCTGCTCAATCCGCGCGACTCCGGCCTGGCCCACGCGGTTTCGATCCTGGAAGGCGTCGAGGGCGTGTCGGTCTCGCGGTTCACGGCCGCCGACGTGGTGCGCCATCCGCTGGTCGAGCGCATCGTCAAGGCCTATGACGCCGACGCCGCCCAAAGCACGCCGCGATAACGAGCCCGCCCCGCTGATGACCATCACTGTTGATATCGAGATCGAAGACGAGGCCTGGATCAGGGCCGAGCCTGAAACCGAAGCCCTGGTCTGGCGTGCCGCCCAGGCGGTGCTGGACGCCCATCAGGACATTGAAGGCCAGGGGATCGTCATCCTGCTGGCCGATGACGACAGCATCCGGGTCCTGAACCGCGACTTTCGCCAGAAGGACCAGGCCACCAATGTGCTGTCCTTTCCCTCGCCGCCCAATCCGGAAGGTCAGATCGGCGACATCGCCCTGGCCTTCGGGGTCTGCCAGCGCGAAGCGATTGAGCAGGGCAAGCCACTGGCGCACCATTTGCAACATCTGGTGGCGCACGGGGTGCTGCATCTCTTAGGATATGATCACCAAGGCGACGAGGAGGCTGAGTCCATGGAGGCCCTGGAACGCGAGATCCTGGCCACCCTGGATGTTCCCGACCCCTATGCCGCAGCAGAGGGACAGTGATCCAAGGCTATGCCCAGCGACGACTCTAGTCACAAGCCCGCCGCTTCCGCGCGAATGAGCCGGGGCGTGCGGGCGTTTTTCCGCAGGATGCGCAAGCGCCTGGCCGTGCCGGCTGAGCCGGTTCGGGCTGCTGATCCTGTGCAGGACAGCGCGGTCGACATCGTCGACCAGGCCGAGGCCTTCAAGACCCTGAAGGTCGCCGACGTCATGACGCCGCGCGCCGACATCGTCTCCGTCGAACTGTCGACCGCCTTTGAAACCCTGATCGGCCAGTTCACCGAGGCCGAGCATTCGCGGATGCCGATCTATCGCGAAACCCTCGACGACCCGGTCGGGGTGGTCCACGTCAAGGATGTGTTCCGGCTGCTGGCCTCGGATGACAAGCGTCCCGGCCCCGCCGATCTGGTCCTGCACAAGGTCCGGCGCGAAGCCCTCTATGTGCCGGCCTCGATGCGGGCCGCTGATCTGCTGCTGCGCATGCGCACCAGTCGCCTGCACCTGGCCCTGGTCATCGACGAGTTCGGCGGCACCGACGGTCTGGTGACCATGGAGGACCTGATCGAGGCGGTGGTCGGCGAGATCGACGACGAACATGACGACGCCACCGTCGCCGGTATCGTCGCGCGGCCCGGCGGCGTGTTCGAGGCCGATGCCCGCGCGCCCCTCGAGGAGCTGGAGGCGGCCCTTGGTCGCGAACTGGCCCCGCCGGACATGGAGGAAGACATCGATACAGTCGCGGGCCTGGTCGTTGCCCTGGCCGGCCGCGTTCCCCAGCGGGGCGAGGTGATCACCCATCCGGACGGATTTGATCTTGAGGTGGTCGAGGCCGATCCGCGCCGGGTGCGTCGGGTTCGGGTACGGCCCGCCGCCGTCCCGGGTGCCCCGACTCCGTCCGCAGACGCTGCCGCCTCGTGAGGTTCAGCCTGGCTCCGCCCTGGCGCGACCGGGGCCTGGCCCTGCTGGCCGGCCTAGCTGCAGCCCTGGCCCATCCGCCCTTCGGCATCCTGCCGGGCTTGCTGGGTTACGCGCTGCTGCATTGGCTGCTGGATGAGATCGAGGGTCCCCGCCCCCTGAGGTCGGCCTTTCTGCGGGGCTGGCTGGCGGGTCTGGCCTATTTCGGGCTCGGCACCTGGTGGATTGGCGAGGCCTTCATGGTCGACGCCGCCAACCAGGGCTGGATGGCCCCCTTCGCCGTGACCGCCATGGCCGGTGGCCTCGCCCTGTTCTGGGGCGTGGCGGCGGTCCTCTATCGGCTGATCCGGCCGCCCGGCGTGCGTCGTATCCTGGTGTTCGCGGGTACCTTTGCAGCCCTGGAATGGGCCCGCGGCCATGTCCTGACCGGCTTTCCCTGGAACCTGCCGGGCGAAACCTGGAAGGCCGGGTCGGCACCCTCCCAGACGGCCGCCCTGGTCGGCGCCTATGGCCTGACCTGGATCACCCTGGCCATTGCCGCCGCCCCCGCCGTCTGGCGCGAGGGCCTGGCCGGACGCAAGGCGATCGCCGCCGCCGGTGCCTTTCTCCTGGCGCTCTATGTCCTGGGCTGGATGCCCGCCTCGCCGGTGGCCCAGGGCAAGCCGCCGACGGTCCGGATCGTCCAGGCCGATATCAAGCAGGAGGCCAAGTGGGACGCCGAGCGGTTCACCCGCATCGTACAGGCCTATGTCACCCTGACGGCCCGGCCCTATGCCGGCAAACCGGCCGACATTGTGGTCTGGCCCGAGGGGGCCTTGCCGGCGGCGATCAATGACTATCTGGCCCCCGGGACCTGGGTGCGCCAGGCGATCGTCGACGCCCTTCAGCCCGGCCAGCTGCTGCTGATCGGCGGCTATCGCTATGACGGCCCGCCGGACCGGCCGGTCTATTACAACAGCCTGATCGCCCTGAAGCGCACCGCGACTGACCTCGAGGTGGTCGGGGTCTATGACAAGCATCGTCTGGTGCCGTTCGGCGAGTATCTGCCGCTCGATGCCCTGTTGACCTCTCTCGGCGTCAAGAGCCTGGCCCATCTGGGCGAGGGCTTTGCGAAGGGTCCGCGACCGGCCCCGCTGCGGGTGTCAAAGGACCTGATCGTTCAGCCCCTGATCTGTTACGAGAGTCTGTTTCCGGGCCTGGCGCGGCCTGATCCCCGGGTGCGGGCCCTGGTCAATGTGTCCAATGACGCCTGGTTCGGCATGACCTCGGGGCCGCTGCAGCATCTCAACCTGGCCAGCTACAGGGCCATCGAAGCGGGGGTTCCGATCATCCGGGCGACGCCGACCGGTGTCTCAGCCCTGATCGACGCCAGGGGCAGGATCGTGCCCGGCGCCCGCCTGGACCTGGGGGCCAGCGGCGTCATCGATGGTGTTTTGCCCAATTTGGGAAGCCCTACGCCCTATGGCCGGATCGGCAATCTGGCCTTCTGGGCCCTGGTTTTCCTGTCGATTTTTGCAAGTTTTCGCAATCGCAGGGCTTAAGGGCTTTTATTTATTACGAATTCGTTAGACATAGGATGAATAAAAACCGCAATTTCAGCTATCAAGCGTAGGTATGAGCGTCCCTTCCGACCAAGACCGCCACCCCAATCCGATCGACCTGCATGTCGGTGCCCGCATTCGAATGCGCCGCAAGATATTGGGCGTCAGCCAGGAACGGCTGGCCGAGGATCTGGGCCTGACCTTCCAGCAGGTCCAGAAGTATGAGCGCGGGGCTAACCGGGTCAGCGCCAGCAAGCTGTACGAAATTGCCCGCAGCCTGCAGTCGTCGGTGGCCTATTTCTTCGAAGGCCTTGCCGACCCCACCGATGCTACCGGTGTCTCTGAAACCGGCTCGGAACAGTTCGTCCACGATTTCCTGATGACGCCCGAGGGTCTGGAACTGGCTGGTCTGTTTCCGAAGATCAGCCGGCCCAAGGTGCGCCGCCGGATCCTCGACCTGGTCCGCTCCATGGCCGAAGAGACCGCGCCGGACAGCGACGACTAGTCGGAACAGGTCGCGACACACGGCGCGGCTTGCAGACATAAACATATCTTTATATGCTGCTCGGCCAGTGGGGTGGACCTGTCGTCCACTCTCGCCAATGTCATGGCCGGAGCTGTCCCTTGAGCCGTTCGTCCTATATCTTCACCAGCGAGAGCGTCTCCGAAGGTCACCCTGACAAGGTCGCCGACCGGATCAGCGACACTGTCGTCGACGCCTTTCTGAGCGCCGACTCTGAAGCCCGCGTCGCCTGCGAAACCCTGGTCACCACCAACCGCATCGTGCTGGCCGGTGAAGTCCGGGCCGGCAAGCCTGACGGCGACAAGGCCGCCAACAAGCAGCTGACCAAGGACATCCTCAAGTCGCTGGAGCCCAAGGTCCGGGCCGCGATCAAGGATATCGGCTACGAGCAGAAGGGCTTCCACTGGGAGAAGGCCAAGTTCTCGAACTTCCTGCACGGTCAGTCGGCCCATATCGCCCAGGGCGTGGATGCCAGCGACAAGAAGGACGAGGGTGCCGGCGACCAGGGCATCATGTTCGGCTATGCCAGCACCGAGACCCCGGAGCTGATGCCGGCCACCCTGCAGTACAGCCACAACATCCTCAGCCATCTGGCCAAGCTGCGCCACAGCGGCGAGCTGCATGAGCTGGAGCCCGACGCCAAGAGCCAGGTGACCCTGGAATATGACGGCAACGGCAAGCCGGTCCGCGTCGTCTCGATCGTGGTGTCGCACCAGCACAAGAAGAAGATCGCCGGCAAGGCCGCGACCTCCAAGCGCGTGCTCGACCTGATCCGCCCGCACATCCTGCCGATCTTCCCTGAAGGCCTGATCACCAAGAAGACCCAGTGGCTGGTCAATCCGACCGGGCGCTTCGAGATCGGCGGTCCGGACGGCGACGCCGGCGTCACCGGCCGCAAGATCATCGTCGACACCTATGGTGGCGCGGCTCCGCACGGCGGCGGCGCCTTCTCGGGCAAGGATCCGACCAAGGTCGACCGCTCGGCCGCCTATGCCTGCCGCTACCTGGCCAAGAACGTCGTGGCCGCCGGCCTGGCCGACCGCTGCACCATCCAGATCGCCTATGCGATCGGTGTGGCCCAGCCGGTGTCGTTCCACGTCGACCTGCACGGCACGGGCAAGGTCGACCCGGCCGTGCTGGAAAAGGTCCTGCCCGAGCTGATCGGCGGCGCCACCCCGCGGTCGATCCGCCAGCACCTGCAGCTGAACAAGCCGATCTATGCCCGCACCGCCGCCTATGGCCACTTCGGCCGCACCCCCGACAATGAGGGCGGCTTCTCCTGGGAGAAGACCGATCTGATCGACGAGTTGAAGGGCCTAGCCTAGGCCCTGGCCCCGCCGGGATTATGGAGACGGGCCCCGATCCCTGATCGGGGCCCGTCTTCTTTTGGCCCCTGGTGCCCTTTGAGGCCCGGCTTCGCCACTGGCCTCCAACCGGGATGACGGCTAAGACGCCGCCCCATGACCAATGCCCCCATCCCCCACGGCCCGCTGCGCTCGTTCGGCCGCCTCAAGTCGCGGCCGGTGAAGCCGCGCCAGCAGGCCTTGCTCGACACCCTGCTGCCGGAAATCTCGATCCCGACCGCTGCCTTCGAGCCCCGCGACCTGGCACCCGAGACCACCGAGACGTGGCTGGAGATCGGTTTCGGCGGCGGCGAGCACATGGCCGCCCAGGCCGGCCGTCATCCGCACGCCCTGATCCTCGGGGCCGAGCCCTTCGTCAACGGCGTGGCCAGCGCGGTCCGTCATGTCGAGGAGCAGGCACTCGGCAATGTCCGCATCCACGAGGGCGACGCCCGCGACGTGCTCGGCTGGCTGCCCGATGCCTGCCTGACCCGGGTGTTCATCATGTTCCCCGATCCCTGGCACAAGGCCCGCCACAACAAGCGCCGGCTGATCCAGCCGGCGGTGGTCACCGAACTGGCGCGTGTTCTGAAGCCGGCCGGCCGCCTGCGTTTCGCTACCGACTGGGCCGACTATGCCGAATGGACCATCGAACGGGTCTTGGCCGATCCGGCCTTCCGCTTCGAAAGCGAGACCGCTGATCGCAATGCGCCACCGGTCGACCACGTGACCACGCGCTATGAGGAAAAGAAGCTGGGCGACTGCGCGCCGGTGTTCCTGGATTTCGTCAGGGCCTGACGGCGGGCCGGCGCGTCCAGGTCTGGAGGAGGGGGACGGTCGCACAGGCCGCCCCGCCGTCGCGCGCACGGCCGGCCACACGGGCCTCCAGCACGTCTCCGGCCTCGGCCGCCGCCAGAGCCAGGTCGTCGGCCAGGTCGTTCAGATAGATCTTGGCCCGCCGGCCCGAGCCGGGTGCCGCAGTGCAACTGGCCTGGGCTCCCGAGGCGACATAGACAAAGCGGCCACGACTATCGGCGCGCAGGAATGGTCCGCCGGGGCGGAGGCCGCCCTCGACGGGCGTCAGGGTGATGGGAACCTCGAACCTGAGGTCGCTGCCGTCGGAGAGGACGACGTCGACGGGCGCGCCCGCCTTGCCCTGCAGGGCGAAAACCACGCCCGGGGGCGGATCGGCCAGGATGATCCGCAAGACAAGATCGATCCTGGCCATGGCGCGAGCCTAGTAGTTGTCGTCGTGGCGCTTGATCGCCGCGCGGATGATGTCGGCGGTTTCTTCCAGATCGGCCCAGCCGGTGATCTTGGTCGACTTGCCCTTTTCCAGATCCTTGTAGTGCTGGAAGAAGTGGGCGATCTGCTCGGTGAGGATCACCGGCAGGTCACGCCAGCTGTTCACGCCCGTATAGAAGGGGTGCAGCTTGTCGACCGGCACGGCCAGGATCTTTTCGTCCGAACCCGCCTCATCGACCATCATCAGGGTGCCGATCGGACGGCAACGGATGATCGCGCCCGGCACCACCGGGGTCGGACCCACGACCATGATGTCGGCGGGATCGCCGTCATCGGCCAAGGTGTGGGGGATGAAGCCGTAATTGGCCGGATAGAACATCGCCGTATGCAGGAAGCGGTCGACCATCAGGGCGCCGCTGGCCTTGTCGATCTCGTACTTCACCGGCTCGCCGCCCTGCGGGATCTCGATGACAGCGTTGAGGTCGTAGGGCGGGTTGACGCCCGTGGCGATCTTGGAAAGGTCCATTGTGACTCTTCTTTGGGGAGAGGCCCGCGGGGAGGCGGTCCTGCGCGGGGCGCTTATAGGCCACAAGTGCTGCACCGCGAAAGAGGCCGTCGCCAGAGGCCGGTTCGGAGGTCATCCGCAGGGGCTTCCAACCGCCGGATGATCGCGCTATACAGATCCCACATCGTCCGTCAGCGCTGAGTGCGCTTTCGAGCGGCGGCCCGAAAGGCTGCCGCTTTTTCTTTGGCTGTTTGGCGCCCGCGCCTCGCGGCCCTGTTGTGAGTTGAGAAAACCGTTGCGCGGCAAGACGCAGGAAGACCGTGATCTGATCGATATGCTCGATCCCGTCGCCGAAACCGTCGGGTACGAGATCGTCCGCCTGCGCCTGATGGGCGGGGCCGAGACGCGTCGGTTGCAGATCATGGCCGAACGTCCGATGCAGGCTGACGGCTCGGGCGGCGACATGAATGTCGAGGACTGCGCCAGGTTGTCGCGCGCCGTGTCGGAAATTCTCGACGCCGCCGATCCGATCAGCGGCGAATACACCCTCGAGGTCTCCAGCCCCGGCGTCGATCGCCCGCTGACGCGACTGAAGGATTTTGACGACTATGCCGGGCTGGAGGTCCGCATCGAGCTGGACCGCGTCGCCGAGGGCCGCAAGCGCTTCAAGGGCGAGCTGGCCGGCGTCGAGGACGGCCAGGTGGGCCTGAACATCGAGGGCGAGGACGACACCACCGTCTATTTCCCGTTCGAATGGCTGGTCGACGCCAAGCTGGTGCTGACCGACGCCCTGATGAAGCGCGGCGCCGAACAGCGTGCTGCCCGCGTTGCGGCGGATGGCGGCGACGCCGACCAAGACGATCTCGGCGATGACGCCGAGGACGAAGATTTTGACCTGTCCGAAAGTGAAGAGGACTGACCATGGCCATCGGCATTTCCGCCAACCGGCTCGAGTTGCTGCAGATCGCTGATGCGGTCGCGCGCGAAAAAGGCATCGAGAAGGAAGTCGTCATCGAGGCGATCGAGGACGCCCTGCAAAAGGCGGCCCGGACCCGTTACGGCGCCGAGCACGACATCCGGGTGAAGATCGATCCGCGTACCGGCGAAACCAGCCAGAAGCGCATCATCACCGTCGTTGCCGACGATGCCGAGATCGAGGGTGAGATCGGCCAGGTCCAGCTGTCGATCGCCAAGCGCACCTGGCGCGACGCCGAAATCGGCAAGGTCTATGAAGAAGACCTGCCGCCGTTCGAGATCGGCCGCGTCCAGACCCAGATGGCCCGCCAGGTCGTCATGCACAAGGTCCGCGAAGCCGAGCGCGAGCGTCAGTACGACGAGTACAAGGATCGCGCCGGCGAGATCGTCAACGGCAGCGTCAAGCGCGTCGAATACGGCAATGTCATCGTCGATCTGGGCCGCGGCGAGGGCATCATGCGCCGCGACCAGTCGATCCCGCGCGAGAACTTCAACGTCGGCGACCGCATCCGCGCCTATATCTACGACGTCCGTCGCGAGACCAAGGGCCCGCAGATCATGCTGTCGCGCGCCCACGGCGGCTTCATGGCCAAGCTGTTCGCCCAGGAAGTGCCGGAAGTCTATGACGGCGTCATCGAGATCCGCGCCGTGGCCCGTGATCCGGGTTCGCGCGCCAAGATGGCCGTGATCTCCAATGACGGCTCGATCGACCCCGTCGGCGCCTGCGTCGGTATGCGTGGTTCGCGCGTTCAGGCCGTGGTGGCCGAGCTGCAGGGCGAAAAGATCGACATCATCCAGTGGTCCGAGGACGAGGCGACCTTCATCGTCAACGCCCTGGCCCCGGCCGAAGTCTCCAAGGTCGTCATGGACGAGGAAGACGAGCGCGTTGAGGTCGTGGTGCCTGACGAGCAGTTGTCCCTGGCCATCGGCCGCCGTGGCCAGAACGTCCGCCTGGCCAGCCAGCTGACCGGCTGGCAGATCGACATCATGACGGAAAGCCAGGAGAGCGAGCGCCGTCAGAAGCAGTTCACCGAGACCACGGCCCTGTTCCAGGAAGCCCTGGACGTCGACGAGGTCATCGCCCAGCTGCTGGTCACCGAAGGCTTCGCGGCGGTCGAAGACGTCGCCTATGTCGAGGCCCACGAAATCGCGGCCATCGAAGGCTTCGATGACGAGACGGCCGATGAGCTGCAGACCCGGGCTCGCGAATTCCTGGAAAAGGAAGCCGCCGCCCTGGACGCCAAGCGCGTCGAATACGGCGTCGAGGATGCCGTCCTCGAGATCGAGGGTGTCACCCTGGCCATGGCCGTGGCCCTGGGCGAAGGCGATGTGAAGACCGTCGAGGATCTCGCCGGCCTGGTGCCGGACGACATGCGCGGCTGGTTCGAGAGCAAGAACGGCGAGCGCGTGCGCGAGCCGGGCATTCTGGAAAGCTTCAACCTGTCGCCGGAAGACGCCGAGGCGCTGATCATGCGTGCCCGGATCGTGATGGGCTGGGTCGAGGCTCCGCCGGAACCGGAATACGAAGAGCCCGTCTATGACGAGGGCGAGGCCGTCGAGGCCGAAGCCGAAGGTGAAGACGCCCCCGCCGCCGTCGAAGAGACGCAGGAAGGCTAAGTCAGATGTCCCGACCTTTCCGGCCTCGCCGGGAGGGTCGGGCCCTTTGCGAGACGCATGACCGAACAGGCCGCCCCCAGGACCCACGCTGAAGCCTCCCGCCTGCGCAAGGACGTTGTCCTGGGCGAGGCGACGGACGAGGCGCGGCTGATCCGCTTCGTCGAGGGGCCGGGCGGCATCGTGGTGCCTGACCTGGCGCGCAAGCTGCCGGGCCGGGGAATCTGGGTCGGGGCCGACCGCGACTCCGTGACGCTGGCGGCCAAGAAGGGCCTGTTTTCGCGCTCGGCCAAGACCCGATTGACGGCACCGGCCGATCTGGCTGACCAGGTCGAGGCCCTGCTGGCCAAGCGGGTTCTGGACGGGCTTGGCCTTGCACGCCGGGCCGGGAACATTATTTCAGGCTTCGAAAAGGTCGTCGCCGCGCTGAATTCCGGCAAGACGGCCTGGCTGATCGAGGCGTCTGACGGTGCTGACGATGGCCGCCGGAAGATGCTGACCGCCGTCTACAAGGCGCCGAACACGCCGCGAATTCTCGGCATGTTCACATCCGACGAATTGGGTTTGGCCTTGGGTGGCGAGAATGTGATACACACGGCGCTTCTTGCCGGGCGCGGCACTGATCGCTGGACTTTAGACGTCGAGCGGTTATCAGGCTTCCGCCCGTTCCATCCTCCGACCTGGTCGGAGCGTTGGCGCGAGGAACCCTAGGGTCTTTCGATTGAACCGGCAGAGTCGGTCTGATCGCAAGGTTCTAGGCGAATTGAGATGGAACCCAGTCCTTCCGGACTGGGCCCATGAGTGAAGGGTCGGGAAACGCGCTTCCATCTTGGAGGTACGTCCGGGCCCCTTTCTCACATGGAACACACGGTTTTTGGCCAGACCTGGTCTGGCGGAAGTACAAGCGAGCGCATGAGCGACGAGAACGATAACGGTCGGCCCGGCACCCCAGGTGGGCGCGCGCCCATCACACTGAAGCCCCGCCAGGGCTCGGTGAGCGCCGGCGTGGTGAAGCAAAGCTTCAGCCACGGCCGTACCAAGACGGTGGTGGTTGAAACCAAGCGGACCCGTCCGCATGCCGCGCCGGCCGGTAACCTGGCTGCGCCGTCCTCGGCTGAGCGCCGCCACACCAACGAACCGCGCCCGTCCCAGTCTTCCGGCGGCGGCGGTGGTTCGGCCGGCGGTCTCTCGCAGGACGAGATGCGCGCCCGTCAACGCGCCATTGAAGCGGCCCGCGAGAGCCAGGACCGTCAGGCATCGCAACGCGCTGCTGATGAGGCCCGGGCTCGCGCCGCCGAGGCGGCTGCCCGCGAGGCGGCTGCCAAGGCCGCTGCTGCGGCCAAGGCGGCTGCTGAACCGGCTCCGGCTCCGACGCCCGCCCCGGCGGCGGCTCCGGTCGCGGCTGCGCCCGTTGCTCCGGCCGCCCCGGCCCCGGCCCCGGTCGCAGCTGCGCCGGCACCTGTCGCGCCCACCCCGGCTCCGACCCCTGCTCCGGCTGCCCCGGTCGCGCCACGCGCCGAAGCCCCGCGTGCGGCGGCTCCGAGCCAGACCCGCACCTATGAGCCGAGCCGCGATCGTCGTGATGATCGCTCCTCGACCACGACCTATCGTCCGCCCGCCGGCGAGCGCCCTCCGCAGGGCGACCGTCCGCAAGGCGACCGTCCGTTCAACCAGCGCGCGCCGCGCCAGGACGGACCCTACAACCAGCGCGCCCCGCGCCCTGACGCCGCCCCCCGGGGTCCGCGTCCGGAAGGCGGTTTCCGCAACGATCGCCCGCAGGGTGACCGGCCCCAGGGCGACCGCCCGCAAGGCGATCGTCCGCAGGGTGACCGTCCGACCCAGACCGTGCGCTATTCGGCCCTGGCCCCGCGTCCGGCGCCTGGTGCCCGTCCGGGTCCCGGCGGCCCGCCGCGCGGTCCGCGCCCCGGCGTTCCGGCCGCTGCCCCGGCCACGCCAGAAGTCCAGCGCGCCATGCGCTCGGCTCCGCGTCCCGGTGGTGAAGTCAGCCGCCGGCCCGATGACGAGGACGATCGCCGCAAGGCCGCCGCCCCCGGCAAGGCCGTGTCGCGCGCCAAGGGCGCTCCGGTGCGCCGCGAAGGCCGCCTGACGATTCAGACCGTGGCCGGCGACGGAGACTCCGCCGACCGCATGCGTTCGCTGGCCTCGGTTCGCCGGGCTCGCGAGCGTGAAAAGGAAAAGCGCCGCGGCGGTCCCGCTGAGGTCGTCAAGGTCAGCCGCGAAGTCGTCATTCCCGACGTCATCACCGTGCAGGAACTGTCCAACCGGATGGCCGTGCGCGGCGTCGAGATCATCAAGTTCCTGATGCGTCAGGGCGTGATGCTGAAGATCAATGACGTCATCGACAACGACACCGCCGAACTGGTGGCGACCGAATTTGGTCACACCGTCCGTCGCGTGTCGGAAGCCGACGTCGAAGAAGGCTTCATCGGCGCCGAGGACATCGACGATCACCTGGAGTCGCGGCCCCCCGTGGTCACGGTCATGGGTCACGTCGACCACGGCAAGACCAGCCTGCTGGACGCGCTGCGCAAGGCCGATGTGGCCAGCGGCGAACATGGCGGCATCACCCAGCACATCGGCGCCTACCAGGTTCGCCTGGAAAACGGCGAGAAGGTCACCTTCCTCGACACCCCCGGCCACGCCGCCTTCTCGCAGATGCGGGCGCGCGGTGCCAATATCACCGACCTGGTGATCCTGGTGGTGGCCGGCGATGACGGCGTCATGCCGCAGACCATCGAGGCGATCAAACACGCCCGCGCCGCGGAAGTGCCGATCATCGTGGCCGTCAACAAGATGGACAAGCCGGGCTCGGATCCGACCCGCGTGGTCAACGAGCTGCTGCAGCACGAGATCGTGGTCGAAAGCCTGGGTGGCGACACCCAGATCGTCGAGGTTTCGGCCAAGACCGGCCAGGGCCTGGACGAGCTGATCGAACGCATCCTGCTGCAGGCCGAGGTTCTCGACCTGAAGGCCAATCCCGACCGCACCGCCGACGGCGTGGTGATCGAGGCCAAGCTCGACAAGGGTCGCGGCGCGGTCTCCACCGTGCTGGTCAATCGCGGCACGCTGAAGCGCGGCGACATCGTCGTGGCCGGCAGCCAGTTCGGCCGGGTTCGCGCCCTGCTCAACGAGCGCAACGAGCAACTGACCGAAGCCGGTCCCGCCACCCCGGTCGAGATCCTCGGCCTGGACGGCGTGCCTTCGCCCGGCGACACCTTCGCCGTGGTCGAGAACGAGGCCCGTGCGCGCGAGCTGACCGAATACCGCATCCGCCAGAAGCGCGAGAAATCGATGCATCCGGTCGGCGCGGGTGCCACCAGCATGGCCGACATGATGGCCAAGCTGCAGGACAAGAAGTTCCGCGAACTGCCGCTGGTCATCAAGGCCGACGTGCAGGGCTCGGCCGAAGCGATCATCGGGTCGCTGGAAGCCATGTCGACCGACGAGGTCCGCGCGCGGATCATCCTGTCGGGCGCCGGTGCGATCAGCGAAAGCGACGTCATGCTGGCCAAGGGCGCCGGCGCGCCACTCATCGGCTTCAACGTCCGGGCCTCGGCCCAGGCGCGGGCGCTGGCCGAGCGCGAAGGCGTCGAGATCCGCTACTATGCGATCATCTATGACCTGCTGGACGACATCAAAGGCGTGCTCTCGGGCATGCTGGCCCCGATCCAGCGCGAAACCTTCCTGGGCAATGCCGAAGTGCTGCAAGCCTTCGACATCTCCAAGGTCGGCAAGGTCGCCGGTTGCCGCGTCACCGAAGGTGTCGTGCGCAAGGGTGCCAAGGTGCGGATCATCCGTCAGGACATCGTGGTGCTGGAACTGGGTACCCTGCAGACGCTCAAGCGCTTCAAGGACGAGGTCAACGAGGTCCCTTCCGGCCAGGAGTGCGGCATGATGTTCGCCGGCTTCCAGGACATCAAGGTCGGCGACACCATCGAGTGCTTCACCGTCGAGGAGATCAAGCGCCAGCTCGACTAGGGCCGGTCTTGAGACTCGGAAAAATCGGAAGGGCGCGGATCGCAAGGTCCGCGCCTTTTTCGTTTGGGCGCATCGGACTGGAATTCGCCCAATTCCGGCGTTACGCCTTCCGCATGCGTATCAAAGCCCTCCTCGCCCTGACCGTTGCCACCCTGTCGCTGAGCGCCTGTGCCACAGCCGACCGCTATGACGCGGCCGGCGATGTCCATGCCCTGCTAACGGCGATCCGCGACCGCGACCGCGCGGCTTTCGACGCCCGGGTTGATCGTCAGGCCCTGAAATATGCTCTCGAGGCCCGGCTGCTGGAGGAGGCCCGCAAGCGCAAGCCCGACAACAGCCTGATGGCCTTGGCCGCCGCCCTGGCCGGACCGGTCGCCGACCTGGCCGGCGAGGCCCTGATCCGTCCCGAGACCTTCCGCGCCGCCGCCAACTATTACGGCTACACCCCGGACAAGCCCCTGCCGGGCCGTGTCGCCATAGCGGCCGCCCTGCGCCCGGCCGGTGACGGCCGGGTCTGTGCCGCCAAGAAGGACGGCCCGTGCCTGCTGACCTTCACCCGCGAGGGCTCGGTCTGGCGGCTGAGCGGCTTTGATCCGGAAGCGGCGAACCTGCACTTCAAGCGGTAGAATCTTGGCTTCTCAAAATCCCGCTCTCCCCGGCGAAGGCCGGGGCCCAGATTCATCCGGAGCGTTTGGGGATGTCGCGCCAACGGCCCGGCCCGGGACCGCATGCGCTCGCGGGTTCGATCTGGGCCCCGGCCTTCGCCGGGGAGAGCGGGTGTTGGGTGCGGCTGTCGCGATACTTCTGACCGCCCTGGCCACGACCGCCCATGCCGAAAAGCGGATGTTCTCCTATGACCCGATCTCGGCCGACGCCAGGCGCCTGACCGGTGCGGGCCTGACCGTGCTGTTCGACCAGGGGCTGATGGGCGGTGCCAGGCCGATCAAGGTGCTGGCGACGGGCGTGCCGGCCCAGGCCCTGTTGATCAAGGGCAAGGATCGTGACCTGGGGCCCATGGGCCTGGCGGGTCTCGAGGGCGTTGACGCCGATGCCGCCCTTTATGAGGTCGATCCCGGGGCCGAGCAGGGCAAGATCTATGTCCGCGCCTTCTGTCCGCGGGCGACGCGCCTGTGGCTGAGCTTCAGCCGCATCGCCGTGCGCCGCGACCTGCGCATCCAGGCCTTTGGGGATGATCCCAAGGCCCCGGGCACGGTCCGGGTCTGCGGCACCCTGGACTTTTCCTGGCGCGGCGAGTGGAAACTGCCCGACAGCCATCGTCCGGATCCGATGGAAGACTGGACCGACAATCTGAACGGCGCGCGCTGAGGCTTGCCGGTCGGCCGTTCGCCAGCCAAGCTCCCCCTCAACAAAACGGGGGCGGGAACACCATGACCAGCGCGCTGGACGGCTTTACACGGTTCGAGTTCGATGACGGGCGCTGGACCCGTGAGGTCTACCGGATCGGCTCCGGCCCGGCGGTGATCGTCATCCATGAAATGCCCGGTCTGCATCCCGGCGTCCTGGCCTTCGCCCGCGACGTGGCCGCCGCCGGCATGACGGTCTTCTGTCCCAGCCTGTTCGGCAAACCGGCCAAGACCGCCAGTCTGGGCTATGCCCTGGGCGAGATCGCCAAGACCCTGTGCGTGCGCCGCGAGTTCAATGCCTGGGCCACCGATCGTTCCAGTCCGATCGTCGACTGGCTGCGCGCCCTGGCCCGTCAGGCCCACAAGGAGTGTGGCGGCAAGGGCGTCGGGGCGGTCGGCATGTGCTTCACCGGCGGTTTTGCCCTGGCGATGATGACCGAGCCGTCAGTGGTGGCCCCGGTGATGTCGCAGCCCTCGCTGCCGTTCGGCAAGAAGGGCGCGGGGTCGATCGGCTGCTCGGCCGCCGAGATCAGCTGCGCCCGCACCCGGTTCGAGACCGAGGACCTGTCCCTGATGGCCCTGAGGTTCACCTCCGACAAGCTGGTGCCCGACGCCCGGTTCGAGACCCTGAAGCGCGAGTTCGGCGACCGCGTCGATCTGGTCGAGCTCTCCGATGCCGATGCGGCCAAGGGCGTGCCGATGGCTCCGCACTCGGTCCTGACCCTGCATCTCGACCGCGCCGATCCGCTGGGCCCGTCCATGCAGACGCGGGACAAGGTGATCGCCTTCTTCAGGGCGCGGACGGGGGCCTAGGTCCGTTCCCTTCTATTCCGCTCTCCCCGGCCTTCGCCGGGGAGAGCGGGTGTTTGTGGATGTGCGTTTTGCTCAGGTCACCCCCGCACTGGACTTATCCCCCCCACAAGCCTAGAGACCGCGCCTTGCATTTTTCCCCGCGCTCCGGTGTTCGATCCGCCGGCCGGGCCTCAAGGATATCCGCGCCATGAAGCGCCATAGTGACAAGTCTCCCAAGGCGGCCCCTGCCGGCCCCTCGCAACGCCAGCTTCGGGCCGGCGAGCTGATCCGCCACGCCCTGGTCGACATCCTGCGCCATGAGGACCTGCAGGACCCGGCCCTGGCCAATATCTCGGTCACCATCACCGAGGTGCGGATGTCCCCGGACCTGCGCCACGCCATCTGCTTCGTCGAGCCCCTGGGTGCCGGCATCGCGCCGAAGATCGACCGCGAGGCCTCGTCGCCGTCGCGGATCGTGGTCGAGCTGGGCAGTCCCGAGGTCGTGGTCGCCGGCCTCAACCGTGTCGCCAAGTTCCTGCGCGGACGCCTGGGCAAGACCATCGACATGAAGTTCACCCCGGACCTGAAGTTCCTCCACGACGAGAGCTTCAACTCGGCCGCCTATATGGACCGGCTGTTCGACAATCCGGTGGTCCAGCAGGACCTGCGCCGCCTGTCCGATGTGGTCGACCAGGACGAAGACTGAGCATGGCACGCCGCAAGAAGGGCGATCCCGTCTCGGGCTGGCTGTGCCTGGACAAGCCCTATGACCTGTCCTCGACCAGCGCCGTGTCGCGCGTGCGCCGGGCCTTCAATGCCCAGAAGGGTGGCCATGCCGGCACCCTGGACCCCCTGGCCACCGGCATCCTGCCGATCGCCCTGGGTGAGGCGACCAAGACGGTGCCGTTCCTGGTCGATGCCGACAAGGCCTATCGCTTCACCATCCAGTGGGGCCGCAATACCACCACCCTCGACCGCGAGGGCGAGACGACCGGCACCAGCGATGTGCGCCCGACCCGCGAGCAGGTCGAGGCCGAGCTTGCCGCCTTCATCGGCGAGGTCGACCAGATCCCGCCCAACTATTCGGCCATCAAGGTCGATGGCGAGCGGGCCTATGACCTGGCCCGCGACGGGGTCGAGTTCGAGCTGGCGACGCGCAAGGTGACGATCCACGCGCTGCGCGTGCTCGACGCTCCCGATGCCGATCACATCGTGCTGGAGATGGAATGCGGCAAGGGCACCTATGTCCGCGCCGTCGCCCGCGACCTGGCCGCCGCCCTCGGCACCTGCGGCCATGTCGACCAGCTGCGCCGGACCCGCGTGGGCCGGTTCAGCGAGGACACGGCGATATCGCTGGAAACTCTCGAGAATTTGAGCTATGAGGCCCGCCTGTCGGAGGCATTGCTTCCGGTCGAGACCGCGCTGGACGACATCCCGGCGCTGGCCGTGACCGATGAAGACGCCTTCCGGCTTGCGCAGGGACGCGCCATTGTTCTGCTCCCAAGGCAGGTTGAAACACTGAAAGCCGAGCTCACGCCCGGCGATCGAACCGTTTCCGCCATGGTGGGAGAGAGACTGGTGGCCCTGTGCGAGATGCGCGCCGGACGGCTCAATCCGGTGCGGGTCTTTCAACTCACCTGAGCGGAGACAACCCGATGTCGATCACTGCCGAGCGCAAGACCGCTCTTATCGCCGAACACGCCCGCACCGAGGGTGACACCGGCAGCGCCGAAGTCCAGGTCGCGATCCTCTCCGAGCGCATCGCCAACCTGACCGAGCACTTCAAGACCCACAAGAAGGACAACCACAGCCGTCGTGGTCTGTTGATGATGGTTTCCCAGCGTCGCAGCCTCCTCGACCACCTGAAGAAGTCCGACCTGGGCCGTTACACGGCTCTGATCGAAAAGCTGGGTCTGCGCCGCTAGTTCTGGCGCAGTCGGCCGCCCTGCTCCGGCAGGGCGGCCGAACGCACTTTTGGGCCTCCGTTTCGAGACAGGCTGAAACGAAGGTCGCTGCGGATCCGCCTCATGTGGCTCCGAACACTTAGGCCGGAGATCACGATCCCCGGACGCCTGTCGCACTGGATGAGGAATACTCGGGACCGCCATTCGGCCGCCCGCCCCTGTCCGTCCGGAAGGAAATGGGTCCTCCGGAACCGAAAGAAGCAAAAATGTTCGAAATCATGCGCAAGACGATCGAGTGGGGCGGCAAGACGCTGGTCCTCGAAACCGGTCGCATCGCCCGTCAGGCTGACGGCGCCGTTCTGGCCACCATGGGCGAAACCGTCGTCCTGGCCACTGCCGTGTTCGCCAAGAAAGCCAAGCCCGGCCAGGACTTCTTCCCCCTGACCGTCAACTACATCGAGAAGACCTATGCCGCGGGCAAGATCCCGGGCGGCTTCTTCAAGCGCGAAGGTCGTCCGTCGGAAAAGGAAACCCTGGTTTCCCGCCTGATCGACCGTCCGATCCGCCCCCTGTTCGTCAAGGGCTTCAAGAACGAAGTCCAGGTCGTCTGCACCGTGCTGCAGCATGACCTCGAGAACGATCCCGACATCGTTGCCATGGTCGCCGCCTCGGCCGCCCTGGTGATCTCCGGCGCCCCGTTCATGGGCCCGATCGGCGCGGCCCGCGTCGGTTATGTCGGTGGCGAATACATCCTGAACCCGACGCTCGACGAGCTGAAGGACAGCAAGATGGACCTGGTCGTGGCCGGCACCGCCGACGCCGTGATGATGGTCGAATCCGAAATCCAGGAACTCTCGGAAGAGGTCGTCCTGGGCGGCGTCAGCTTCGCCCACAAGTCGATGCAGGCCGTGATTGACGGCATCATTGAACTGGCCGAACACGCCGCCAAGGAACCCTTCGACTTCCAGCCGGAAGACACCGACGCCCTGAAGGCCGAAGTGAAGAAGGCCGTCGGCGCCGACCTGGCCTCCGCCTACACCATCCGCGCCAAGGGCGACCGCGTTGCCGCCCTGTCGGCCGCCAAGTCCAAGGCCGTCGACACCTTCGCCAAGAGCGACACCAACCCGGCCGGCATCGATCCGCTGAAGCTGATCTCGGTGTTCAAGGAACTGGAAGCCGACATCGTCCGTCGCTCCATCCTCGACACCGGCATCCGCATCGACGGCCGTACCGTCGACAAGGTGCGTCCGATCCTCGGTGAAGTCGGCATCCTGCCGCGCACCCACGGCTCGGCCCTGTTCACCCGCGGCGAAACCCAGGCGATCGTGGTCGCCACCCTGGGCACCGGCGACGACGAACAGTTCATCGACGCCCTGGAAGGCACCTACAAGGAATCCTTCCTGCTGCACTACAACTTCCCTCCCTTCTCGGTCGGTGAGACCGGTCGGATGGGCAGCCCCGGCCGCCGCGAAATCGGCCACGGCAAGCTGGCCTGGCGCGCCCTGCGCCCGATGCTGCCGGCCAAGGAAGACTTCCCCTACACCATCCGCCTGGTCTCCGAGATCACCGAGTCGAACGGCTCGTCCTCGATGGCCACGGTCTGCGGCGCCTCGCTGGCCATGATGGACGCGGGCGTTCCGCTGATCCGTCCGGTCTCGGGCATCGCCATGGGCCTGATCCTCGAAAAGGACGGCTTCGCCGTTCTGTCCGACATCCTCGGCGACGAAGATCACCTGGGCGACATGGACTTCAAGGTGGCCGGCACCAGCGAGGGTCTCACCTCGCTGCAGATGGACATCAAGATCGCCGGCATCACCGAAGAGATCATGAAGCAGGCGCTGGCCCAGGCTAAGGGCGGTCGCGAGCACATCCTCGGCGAGATGAACAAGGCGATGGATGCGCCGCGCGAAGAAGTCGGCGACTACGCGCCGAAGATCGAAACCATCACCATCCCGACCGACAAGATCCGGGAAGTGATCGGCACCGGCGGCAAGGTGATCCGCGAGATCGTCGCCACCACCGGCGCCAAGGTCGACATCAACGACGAAGGCACGGTCAAGGTTTCGGCCTCGGACGGCGCCAAGATCAAGGCCGCCATCGACTGGATCAAGTCGATCACCCAGGAAGCTGAAGTCGGCGCGATCTATGACGGCAAGGTCGTCAAGGTCGTCGATTTCGGCGCCTTCGTGAACTTCTTCGGCGCCAAGGACGGCCTCGTCCATGTCAGCCAGATCAGCAACGAACGCGTCGCCAAGCCGTCGGACGTGCTGAAGGAAGGCCAGATCGTCAAGGTCAAGCTTCTCGGCTTCGACGATCGCGGCAAGACCAAGCTGTCGATGAAGGTTGTCGACCAGGAAACGGGCGAAGACCTGTCCAAGAAGGAAGCGGCGGCCGAAGAGGCTTAAGCCTTTTCAGCCCGGTTTTTCCGGACGGAATGCAGCGGGCGGCTCCGAAAGGGGCCGCCCGTTTTGCGTTTGGGAGGTGGGTTGGGGCTGGCAATTCGAGGTGGCCTGACGTTCAGTTGTAACTCCGACCAGGGCGCGGCTAGATGCTGCAATGAGCACTGACACAGATGATTGGGCCATGGTGACGCGAGCCGTTGCCGAGATCATCGCTGAACGCCCTGATGAGTATTTGCCCACGGTTAGGCAGAATCTCGAGGATCTGTTGCTGCACATTCGGCGCACGAACCGCCCTGCACCGTCCGTCTCTCCTGGATACTGGCCGACTTTCTGCCTTGAGTGGGACGTGGTGGAATCCAGCAACCTCCTGATCGAGGTCTTCGAGGACCGCTATGAGGTCTATCGGTTCTTCGATGGAAAGACAGACATCTGGTATGAGCCGCACGCCCATGGTGATCGGCTTTCTGTCGCTTTCGAGGCTGAGCTACCAAGGGCCGCCTAAACGTCGCCCGCAGACCTCCAGGGTCGGTGCGATCCTTACATCTCTTGGAGGCTGCAGCGTGCCGAGGCGTACAGGTCTGTCAAGGACGGCCCTGCGGGCCGCCGCTCCGCGGCGACGCGAGAGCGTCGTCCTTGAGAGACCTGTACGCCTCGGCGATCGTCTCGCCGTGAGATGTAAGGATGGCTCCGCCCGAGGGGGGCGAAGGGCGCACCTGCTGAATAGGCAAGTAAATGTGCAGCCATTCCTCACAGCCGTCATTCCCGCCCTTGTGGCGGGAACCCCTGTTTCAGCTGACACGTGAGACGCCAGCGAAGTGCGCGCGCACTTCGCCCCTCCCGCACCTGCGGCGGACAGAGGGGTTCCCGCCACAAGGGCGGGAATGACGGTGGAGATTAGGGGGCCTCTATCCTCGTTCCCGTATGGGGATACGCGACCCTCGCCCCCAGCCACTTCAACGCCCTGGCCTCGCCACCCACCGTCACGATGCAAAATCGACGCAGCCCCCCGCAAAACGCCCCCATACTTCTCCTCGCCCCATCGCAGGGGAGGGCGTCCAGCTGGCGACCGACACGCGCGGTGGGGGCGGTTGTACGGGTTCAAGAGGGCAGGGGACGTAAACCTGTCCATCGGGGGAAGGCCAAAGCCCCCGCCCGTCCGAAGGTTCGCTCCGGGTGCCTCCGGAATCGGCGTGGCTGCAGCCCAAGGGCTCAAGTCCGTCGCGAGGAGGGCAGGATCCGGGTGGGGTGAAGGGTTGAACCAGACCCGCGCGCCCCGGCCAGAGGGATAACAACCGCGCGGAGCGCTCCGGCCACGGCCGAAACGGTACTCCAATCACACTCTTCCGGGCCTGGCCCGGACGCTCCGCCGCCTCCCCACTCGCCGGTCAAACCGGCGAGGCTGCGAACCTGTGTCTACCGCTTCGGCGTCACCCGGATCGTCACCGGGTCCGGTGTGCCGTTGCCGCCGCGACAGGCGGCCGGCTTGAACTTCAGGTCCAGGCACACCCAGACCTCGGTCAGGCGATTGTCGCGGTTGACCCGGACATTCAGGCCCTCGGCCCTCAGGCCACGATTGCGGGTCAGGAAGGCGGCGCGTACCTGACCGGCGGTCATGGTCCCGTTCGCCTCGGGCTGCAGGTCGGGCACGTTCAGTCCGGCGCGCACGGCGCGGGCCTTTTTGAAATAGGCCTCGGGCGTCTTCCAGTCGCATGTGCCGTGGGCCTGCCACTCATGCTGCAGCAGCCAGGGCGAGGGGGTCATGCAGAGATTGGCCTTCACCGTCTTCAGGCTGAGCGGCGGGCTGGGCCGGCAATAGCGGGGGTGGACGCGGTCGGGCCCATTGGGCCACAGGCCGTGAACGGTGAAGCCGAAGCTGTTGGCCTCGCACTGGATGGCCTTGTCGGATTCCGGGATGTTCGACCGGCAGGCCTCGGGCGACCAGTAGAGGGCCAGAAGATAGGCCGCGATCGGAATGTCGGTGTGGATCTGGTCCGCCGGCGGCACCTCGGCCGGGGCCGGCACCACGTCGCGCGGCAGGGTGCAGGCCTTGAGGTCGGAGGCCTGGGCCGCGCCGGCCAGGCCCAGGGCCACGGCCCCGCCGATCAGGGTTCGGATAATCATGGCCGTCATGGGTCTTCCCGGGCTGGCCGGGCCCGCAGACTGCGGCCCCGCCGCGATGTCCTTACAACAGGCGCGGCAGGACGTCGCTCGTCTGACGGCCCGGATCATTATTGAGAATGATTATCATTGCACTGCCACAAGGCCCTAGATAAGAACGCTTCGCAATATCAGAAAGGGCGCGCGGGATCGCCGCCCCTCTGCAGACAGGATTTGTGATGCGTAATGTAAGCCCCCGTGATCCGGCCCTGCCGGGCATTGTCAGCCGTCAGCGGCGCGCCCTGGGCGCCGCCGCCGTGGCCGGCGTCGCCGGCCTGGCCTTTGGCGCGGGCCTGGTCCAGGCCGCCGAGGCCCCGGCCTCGACCGCCCTGGCGACCGCCCCCGCCGACCCAACCGAGATCTCGGCGGTCAAGGTCGACGGCCACAGGGCCACCGACGTCCAGTCGGCCAAGTACACCGCCCCGCTGGTCGACACGCCGCGCTCGATCACGGTGATCTCCAACAAGATCATCGAACAGACCGCCGCGACCTCGCTGCAGGACATTCTGCGAACCTCGCCGGGCATCACCTTCGGGGCGGGCGAGGGCGGCCAGCCCCTCGCCGACCGGCCGTTCATCCGGGGCCAGGCCTCGGGCAACAATGTCTTCGTCGACGGTATCCGCGACAGCGGCGGCCAGACCCGCGAGGTCTTCAATCTCGAACAGGTCGAGGTCATCAAGGGGCCGGACTCGGTCTATAGCGGCCGTGGCTCGGGCGGCGGCAGCATCAATCTGGGCTCCAAGTCGCCCAAGCCCGTCAGCTTCCTGCGCGGCTCCCTCGCCGCCGGCACCGACGCCAATGTCCGCGGCACGGTCGATGCCAACCAGGCCCTGGGCGAGACAGCGGCGGTGCGCCTGAACCTGATGTACACGCAAGGCGATACGCCGGGCCGCGACAGTGTCGATTTCAGGCGCTGGGGCGTCGCCCCGTCCCTGGCCTTCGGCCTCGGCACCGACACCCAGGTGACGGCCAGCTACTATCATCTGGAGACCGAGCAGGACCCCGACTACGGCATCCCCCTGGCCGCCAAGCGCAGCTGGGGCGCGGCCGGAACCGACGGTCGCACCCGTCCGGCGGACGGCATTCTGGACGTGTCTCCCGACGCCTATTACGGCCTGTCGGCGCGCGACTTCCTGAAGACCCGGGCCGATATCGCCACCCTGATCTTCAACCATCAGATCCATGACGACTTCGCCGTCCGCCAGGCGGTACGCTATTCCAGATCGCTGAACGACTATGTCGTCACCAATCCCGGCGATGGCGGCGTGGCCCAGTTCGTGGCCGGCGACTGGTGGATGAAGCGCGGCACCAAGACGCGCTGGAACCCGACCACCACGGTCGCGGCGGTCACCGATTTCAGCGGCGGGTTTGATCTCGGGACGGTAGAGAACCGCTTCAATCTCGGCATCGAGCTGGCCCGCGAGATCAATGAGAACGCCACCTATGTGGTCTTCACCCGCTCGGGTTCGGCCTGTCCGGCCGGCTTCACGGCCAATGTCACCGCAGCGGGAGCCGGCGACTGCACCCGGCTCTATGCCCCCAGCTCCAGTGACAGCTGGAACGGGACCATCACCCGCGCCCCGGCGGCCCGCTCGGTGACAAAAAGCGCAGCGATCTACGGCTTCGACACGATCAAGCTCAGCGAAAAGCTGCAGGTCAATCTCGGCGGCCGCTATGACGTCTACAAGACCCGCGGCACCAATGTGACGGTGACCAGCGCCAGTGGCGTGATCACCGGCGCGGTCTTCACCAGCGTTCCGGAAGCCGAGTGGGACTTCTTCAACTACCAGGTCGGCCTGGTGTTCAAGCCGACCGCCGCCTCCAGCCTCTATGGCTCCTATGCCACCGCCTCGACGCCGCCGACCATTTCGGCCGGCGACCAGAACACGGCGACCGGCACGGGCACGGGCAATCTGGCGACCACCCTGCTGGACCCGGAAGACACCACCAGCGCCGAGCTGGGGGCCAAGTGGACCTTGTTCGCCGACCGCCTGGCCCTGTCGGGAGCCCTGTTCCGGACCGAGCGCAAGAACGCCCAGATCCAGGTCGCGGCCGGTGTCTATGAGCAGGTCGGCGAGGCCATGGTCCAGGGCGTCGAGCTGGGCATTTCGGGCCATGTCACACCCCGGTGGCAGGTGTTCGGCGGCTATACCTATATGGACAGCGAACTGGTGCGCGGGGCCTATAATGGCGTCAACCAGGGCGACCCCCTGGCCAATACGCCCAAGCATAGCCTGAGCCTGTTCTCGACCTATCGCGTGACCCGCAAGATCGCCCTCGGCGGCGGGGCCTACCATGTCTCCAGGAGCTTCGGCGGCAATCAGGGCGGGGCCGGCGGCGGCGTCAACCGGGTCCATGCTCCGGCCTATAGCCGCTATGACGCCTTTGCCTCCTGGGCGATCAACGACCGCATCGACCTGCAGCTCAATGTCCAGAACCTGACGGACGAGCGCTATATCCTGCGCACCAATGGCGTCCACCACGCCGACCCCGCGCCGGCCCGCCAGACGATGCTGACCGTCAACGTCAAGTACTGAGACTCCCCTCTCGACTTGACGTTCGCCCCGTCCGGCAGGCCCAGGCCGGACGGGGCACCTTCATGTCCGACCTACGGAATTTCGATCATGATGCTGCAGATTCCCGAAGTCCTGACCAAGGTCCAGGTGGCCGAATGCCTGGCGATCCTCGACGCCGCCCTCTGGGTCGACGGCAACCTGACCTCGGGCTTCCAGGCGGCCCTGGCCAAGCAGAACCAGCAGCTGCCGCAAACCGGCGAGGCGGCCCGGACGGTCGGGGCGATCCTCCTGGCGGCGCTGGAGCGCAACCCCCTGTTCGTCTCGGCGGCCCTGCCCCGGACGATCCTGTCGCCGATGTTCAACCGCTATGGCGAGGGCATGGGCTTTGGCGACCATATCGACAATGCCGTGCGCCGTGATCCGGTCACCGGCCAGACCCTGCGCACCGACCTGTCGGCGACCCTCTTCCTGTCCGAACCCGAGGACTATGACGGCGGCGAGCTGGTGGTTGACGACCTCTATGGCAGCCATGCGGTCAAGCTTTCGGCCGGCGACCTGATCCTCTATCCGGCCTCCAGCCTGCACCATGTGACGCCGGTGACCCGGGGAACCCGCACGGCCAGCTTCTTCTGGATCCAGAGCCTGGTGCGCGAGGATGCCCGCCGGTCGCTGCTGCTGGACATGGATGTCGCTATCCAGCGATTGTCGGGCACGGTGGGCGCGGCCGATCCCTCGATCCTGGCCCTGACCGGAACCTATCACAACCTGCTGCGGCAATGGGCCGAGGTCTGAGGCTCGACGAGCGCGCTCGGCGAACATCGGTGTGCAAGGCAACACTCCCTTTACCAAAGGGCTCCACGATCCCTCGCGCGATCACCCGGAGCCCCGATGCCGTCTTCCCCGTCTTCCGACGCGACCCTGCTCGCGCCCTTGCCCTTCGGTGAGGCGGAAGCGGCCCGCTGGTTCTTCGCCCATGCCAAGGACCTGTTCGCCGTCGTCACGCCGGACGGCCGGTTCTCGGTGGTCAATCCCGCCTGGCAGGCCCTGACGGGGTGGTCGCCGGAGGATCTGGTCGGCCGGGCCTGTATCAAGTTCCTGCACGCCGAGAGCCATGGTGAACTGATCGACACCGGCCGGCGGCTTCGGGAGACCGGCTTTACCGTCAACCGCCTGCGGGTCCTGTGCAAGGACGGCGGGACGGTCTGGCTCGAGGGGCGCTCGCACCTGGGCCCCGGCGGTGAAATGGTCGGCACCCTGCATGATGTCTCGGTCGAGGTGGCCGCCACCCGCACCCGGGAGATCCTCGCCGAGGCAGCCGGAATCGGCGTCTGGACCTATGATCCGGTGACCGAGCACATCGACTGGACGCCTGACGCCCTGACCGCCACTGGCCTGTCGCCCAGCGACCTGGACAGCGCCGACGCCTTTCTGGCCCGGCTGGACGATGATCAGCGAACCGAGGTGGCCGATATTCTTCGCAAGGCGGTCCGTTCCGGCGAAGCCGGGGCGGTGGAATTCCGGCTGCGCGGTCGCGACGATCAGTGGTTCACCCTGAGGTCGACCTATCGGGCCGAGCCGCTGGACGGCGGCCTGTTCGCCCTGACCGGGATTTCGCAGAATGTCACCGATGTTGTGCGCAGCCGCGACGCGGCCCTCTGGGGCGAACGCCGGGCCCGGCAACTGGTCGAGGAAGCCCCGTTCGCGGTGGCCGTCTATGATCGCGACCTGCGCCTGCAGGTGGTCAGCCCGCGATTCCTCGAGGTCTTTCGCTCGACCGAAGCGGAGGTGATCGGCAAGTCGTTGCACGACCTGACCCACGGCAGTCGCCGGCGCTTTGTCTCGGCCGTGACCCGGGCCCTGTCCGGCGAGGTGGTCGCCCGGAGGGAGGATCGGCTGCATGACGCCGAGGGGGGCGAACACAGCCTGCGCTGGGAAGCCCGGCCCTGGCGCGATGCCTCCGGCGCGATCGTCGGGGTCATCACCTATATGGACGACGTTACCGCCCTGGCCGACGCTCGCCGCGAGGCCCACGTCAATGCCCGCCGGCTACGCACGGCCCTCGGTGCGGCGCGGGCCGGGGTCTATGAAATCGATCATGCCAGCCGGTCCTTCTGGGGATCGCCGGAGTTTCATCGCATGCTCGGGCGGCGCATTGCCTATGAGGATGTGCGCGAGGCCGTCTGGCCGATGCTGCATCCCGAGGATCGTGAGGCCCTGAAGGCCTCCGCCCCTGTCTGGCGACAGGGCGGCCCCCAGGTCTTCGACGCCCGCATGCTGGATGTCGCCGGGCAGGCCCGGTGGATGCGGGTGTTTCACGAGGTGCGCCGCGATGCCAACGGGCGGATCCGCAAGGCCTTCGGCCTGATCCTCGACATCGACGAGCGCAAGCGGGCCGAACTGGCCCTGGTGGCCGCCGAGCGCGAGGCCCAGGCTGCCAGTGAAGCCAAGGCCCAGTTCCTGGCCAATATGAGCCATGAGATCCGGACGCCGATGAACGGCGTGCTCGGCGTCATGCATCTGCTGAAGCGCCAGGGTCTGCCGGTCGAGGCCGAGGACCTGCTGGGTGAGGCCCTGGCCTGCGGCCAGATGCTGTCGACCCTGCTGGATGACGTGATCGACATCTCGCGCATCGAGGCCGGCAAGCTGGAGATTCACCCCGAGCCCGTTGATCCGCTGAACCTGTTGCAGGGCGTGGGGCGGTTGATGGCCGCCCAGGCCGAGACCAAGGGTCTGGACCTGGTGATCGACGCACCGCCCCTGGGCTGGATCAGCACCGATCCGACCCGCCTGCGTCAGGCCCTGTTCAACCTGATCGGCAATGCCGTGAAGTTCACCCTGCAGGGCACGGTGACGGTCCGGGCGCGTCGCCTTGAGGCCGCGGACGGTCCGATGATCGCCTTTGACGTCATCGACACCGGGGTTGGCGTGCCGACCGAGGTTCAGTCGCGGCTGTTCGAGCGCTTCGAGCAGGGGGATGCCAGCACCACCCGGCGGTTCGGCGGCTCGGGCCTGGGCCTGGCCATCACCCGGCGCCTGGCCCAGATGCTGGGCGGGGAGGTCGTCTTCCAGTCCGAACCTGGCGTCGGCTCCCGCTTCACCCTGACCATTGCCGCGCCGGCCTGCGCCGCCCCGATGCCGATCGGTCCGGCCTCGGCCGACATTCTGGCCGGCCTGCGGATCCTGCTGGTCGAGGACAATCCGACCAATCAGCTGGTGGCGTCGCGGATCCTGCAGCAGCTGGGGGCGGTGGTGCACCTGGCCGACAATGGCCAGTCCGGCGTCGAGGCTGTCCGCGAGGGGGGCTTCGATCTGGTGCTGATGGATGTACAGATGCCGGGGATTGACGGGCTCGAGGCGTCCCGGCGGATCCGCGCCCTGCCGGGCTCGGCCGGAAAAACGCCGATCATTGCCCTGACCGCCAATGTCATGGCTCACCAGCGCGCAGCCTATCTGGCCGCCGGCATGGACGGGGTCGCGGCCAAGCCGATCTCGCCGACGGCCCTGGTCACCGAAATCCTGCGGCTGGCGGACGGCCTGCCGATTTCAGAGACCGCTGTCGCCTGAGTTTCCCCGACGATCGAACCACGCTAAAGCAGTCGTCGAAGAGCGTGTGACAGCTCAAGGGGACCCCGAATGACCGACCAGACGACCCAGGAAGAGGGCGCATCCATGCGGACAGTGGTGGCGGCTTCGTCGGCCGGCACCGCCTTCGAGTGGTACGACTTCTTCATTTTCGGAAGCCTGGCCCAGGTCATTTCCAAGACCTTTTTCACCGGCCTGCCCGACGCCGCCGGCTATATCGCCGCCCTGGCCCTGTTCGGGGTCGGCTTTGCCTTCCGGCCTCTGGGGGCTCTGGTCTTTGGCAAGATCGGCGACCAGGCCGGTCGCAAGGGCGCGTTCCTCGCCACTGTGCTGCTGATGGGCGGTGCCACCTTCGCCATCGCCTTCCTGCCGACCTATGAGCAGGCCGGTATCATCGCACCGATCCTGCTGATCATCCTGCGCTGTTTGCAGGGCTTCGCCCTCGGCGGGGAATATGGCGGCGCCGCGATCTATGTCGCCGAGCACTCGCCCCCCGACAAGCGTGGCTGGTCGACCTCCTGGGTTCAGACCTCGGCCGCCTTTGGCCTCTTCGGCGCCCTGCTGGTGATCATGGCCACTCGCGCCGCTGTCGGCGTTGAAGCCTTTGACGCCTGGGGCTGGCGGATCCCGTTCGCCGTCTCGATCGGCCTGCTCGGCATCTCTGTGTGGATGCGCCTGAAGCTCACCGAGAGCCCGGCCTTCGCCAAGATGAAGGAAGAGGGCGAGGCCTCGAAGGCACCCTATGCCGAAGCCTTCGGCCAGTGGAAGAACATGAAGCTGGTCATCCTGGCCTTCCTGTCGATGATGTGCGCCCAGGGGGCCGTCTGGTACACGAGCTTCTTCTATGTCCAGACCTTCATGGAGAAGTTCCTCAAGGTCGATCCGGTCACAATCAATGCCCTGATGATGACCGCGACGGCGGTCAGCGCGATCTTCTACGTCGTGTTCGGTTGGTTGTCGGACAAGGTGGGCCGCAAGCCGGTCATGCTGGCGGGCATGACCCTGGCCCTGGTCTTCTACTTCCCCGGCTTCCACCTGCTCGAACGCGCCGCCAATCCGGCCCTTGCCGAGGCCTCGGCCAGGTCACCGGTCTCGGTGATTGCCGATCCTGCAGACTGCGCCCTGCAGTTCGACCCGGTCGGCAAGGCCGCCTTCGTGTCGTCCTGTGACATCGTCAAGAGCACCCTGGCCAATGCCGGGGTCTCCTATGATAATCAGAAAGCCCCGGCCGGCACCCCGGCGGTGATGAAGGTCGGCGACGTCGTGGTTGCCTCGCCCAGCGCCGAGGGCCTGTCGAAAGCCGAAACCAAGGCGGTCAAGGCGGACACCGAAGCTCGGATCAAGGCGGCCCTGACGGCGGCGGGCTATCCGGCCAAGGCCGATCCGGCCCGGATGAACCTGGTGGGCATGTTCGGCGTGCTGCTGGTCTTCGTGATCGCGGCGACCGCCCTGTTCGGCCCGCTGGCGGCCTGTCTGGTTGAGCTGTTCCCGACCCGGGTGCGCTATACCGCCCTGTCTTTGCCCTATCACATCGGCACCGGCTGGGTGGGCGGCTTCGTGCCATTCTTCGCCTTCGCCATCGTCACGGCGGTCGGCAATATCTATGCGGGCCTTTGGTATCCGGTCTTCTTCACCCTGGTCAGTGTCCTGACGACCCTGTTCCTGCTGCCCGAGACCAAGGGCAGGGCCCTGGACCAAGTCTGACCCGGCCCTAGAGCCCTGTCTCACCTGATGGCCTCATCAGGTGAGACAGGGCCATAAGTCAAAAGCCTGGAGCGTTCTTCAATCCGACAACCGTTTCACACTTGTCGGAAGCCGCCCTAGTTCGCCGGGGCTGAAAGCAGGACCTCGACCGCAACGTCGGCGGCGGTCAGGGCCTGGACCAGGGCCGGCTCGACCGGCGCGGTGATCAGGCGCACGACCTGTCGACCTTCGGAGGCCAGCTGGATCAACCGCTCGGCCGTGGCCTCGTGGGGCGTGATCCGCTCGACGTCGCGGCGGGCCATGGTCAGGATCTGCGGATCGACGTCTGGATCGAAGACCAGGGCATCAGCCGCGGACAGGGCCCGGACGGCGCGCAGGGTCAGCAGATCCGACGGGCCCTTGCCGGCAATGAAGCGCACCCGGCCACGGCGGGCCGAGCCCTTGGCCAGGGCCTCGCGGAACAGTCGCCCGGCGGTTTCCATGTCGCCCGACATCGCCGCCTGGGCCGCCTCGCCGGTCGCCGCATCGCGCAGGAACGAGCGGCGCTCATGCATGGCCGGCAGGGTCTTGCGGACCTCGTCCTGGAAACGGCGCAGCAGGGCGGCAACCCGGCCGGCGCCCTCCGGCACCTGGGCCTCAATGTCATTGCGCAGCAGGGTGGCCAGCACCGGCGAGGCCCCGCCGGTCCCGACGGCCGCCACCACCTCGCCCCGATCAATGACCGCCGGGGTGTTGAAGTCGCAGAGGGCGGGCTTGTCGACCACATTGACCAGGACCCGCGCGGCGCGGGCGGCGGCGGCGGCGGCCTGGATAAAGACCTCGTCCTCACTGGCGATGAAGGCCAGGACTGCCCCGGCATAGGCCCCCGGCAGGAAGGCGGCATGGCCATCGATCCGCACGACCGTGGCCGGCGACCCCTCGAACAGCCGGGCCTTGTTGTCGGCACCGTCGCCGGAGCCGGCGATCACGACCTTGCGGCCGGCGAGGGGGAAATAGGCGGGAAAACTGTCCAAGAGGGGTCCCTCAGCGGGCCTGGCAGGCATCATAGGGGCCACCCGGGAAGCCATCCAGGCTGGCATCGTCGCCCTTGCTCCAGATCTGGAACGGGCCCTTGGCATATCGCGCGCCGGACGCGGACCGCGCCAGGGGCAGGGCCTTGGTCACCCCGCCGGCCGAGACGATGGCCTGGTCGCCGCGCGCTGGATAGGTGGCGGTGAAACTTCGGCCTCCGCTGCAGGCATAGGCGACCGGCGTCGTCGTCGAGGGGCCCGGCTCGACCGTGGCACAGGCACCAAGCGTCAGGCCGGCAAAGGTCAGGGCGAGAACGAGGCGACGCACGAGGGACTCCGAAGGCGGGATCGCCGGATTGACGATGCGACCAGCATAGCCGGATTTGCGGCCGCTTTGCGCCCCCGTCATGGCCTGCGGACCGCTTTCTGGCGATGGGGTTCAACTCCATCGCGAACTTGCCGGCGGATGGTCGAAAATTGCCGCTTCCCCGCAGTGTGAACAGTGTTAGGTTTGGGGCTCTAGCAGGGTCGCGCCCCGGCCCGAGCTCGGTTGGAGGCGAAGACACATGGCCGCGACTCTCGATGTGAACGGCAAGGCGGTGACGGTTCAGGCCGATCCCTCGACCCCCCTGCTCTGGGTCCTGCGGGACGAGCTGGGCCTGACGGGAACCAAGTTTGGCTGTGGGGTCGCCCAGTGCGGGGCCTGCACGGTGCACGTCGATGGCCAGCCCATCCGTTCCTGCGTCACCCCGATCGAGGGCCTGGCCGGGTCCAAGATCACGACGATTGAAGGCCTGGGTGGCACCCATCCGCTGCAGCAGGCCTGGGTCAAGCATGACGTCCCGCAGTGCGGATACTGCCAGTCGGGCCAGATCATGTCGGCGGCCGCCCTTCTGGAACAGACCAAGGCCCCCAGCGATGCGCAGATCGACGAGGCCATGAGCGGCAATATCTGTCGTTGCGGCACCTATCAGCGGATCCGCGCCGCCATCAAGGACGCGGCGGGCCTGACCCCCGCCACCGCCGGCCTGCCCCATGCCGATATTGATGAAGCCATCGCCGCCGCTACCGGCGCGACCAGCCGTGGAGCCGGCCGATGAACGGGCCTTTCAACAAGCTCGTCGCCCAGGACGGTGTCAGCCGTCGTGATGTGCTGGTCGGTGCCACCCTCGTCGGGGGAGCCTTGCTGGTCGGCTGCTCTCCGGCCGATCTGCTGAGCGCCGGGTCCAAGGTCGAGGTCGGTGCCTTTGGGCCCTTCATCAAGATCGGGGCCGACGGCGCGGTGACCGTGATCTCCAAGCACATCGAGTTTGGCCAGGGCAATCACGCCGGCCTTGCGGCGATCGTCGCCGAGGAGCTGGACGCCGACTGGACGCGGGTCAAGGTCGAGCAGGCCCCGGCCAATGCCAAGCTTTATGCCAACGGAAACCAGGGCGCGCAGATGACCGGCGGGTCCTCGGCGATCTCTAATTCCTGGGACGAGTTGCGCAAGGCCGGCGCGGCTTCGCGGGCCATGTTCGTTCAGGCCGCTGCTGCAAAGTGGAGCGTTCCGGCCTCCGAGATCAAGGTCAAGGACAGCGTGCTCAGCCATGCCTCGGGCAAGACGGCCGGCTTTGGCGATCTGCTGGCCGATGCGGCCAAGATCACCCCGCCTGAAAGTCCAGCCCTGAAGGACCCGAAAACCTTCACCCTGATTGGCACCGATCGAGTTCGTCGCAAGGACTCCCTGGCCAAGAGCACCGGAACGGCCCGCTTCACCCAGGACGTCCAGCTGCCGGACATGCTGACGGCCATGGTCGCCCATGCCCCGCGGTTTGGCGGCAAGCTGAAGAGCTTTGACGCCACCGAAGCCCGCAAGGTGGCCGGTGTCGTCGATGTCTTCGAGATCCCGACCGGGGTCGCCGTCGTGGCCCAGACCACCTATGCCGCCCGCATGGGTCGCGAGGCCCTGAAACTGGAGTGGAACGAGGACAAGGCCGAGAAGCGCAGCTCGTCGGCCATCGCGGCCACCTTCCGTGACCTCGCCTCCGGCAAGGGTCCGGCCGACCAGAAATGGGAAGGCTTCGAGTCCAAGGGCGACGCTGCGGTCATCGCGAACGCCAAGGGCGCGGCGGTCTTCGAGGCGACCTATGAGTTCCCCTATCTGGCCCACGCCTCGATGGAGCCGATGAACTGTGTGGCCGCCGTCGATGGCAACAAGGTCAAGTTGACCTTCGGGTCGCAGGGCCAGACCCTGGACCAGCTGAATGTGGCCAAGATCGTCGGGACCCTGCCGGGATCCGTCGAGATCGAGACCCTGTTTGCGGGCGGGTCCTTTGGCCGGCGCGCCACCTTCCAGTCCGACTTTGTCGTCGAATGTGTCCATATCGCCAAGGCGGTCGGCAAGGGACGGCCGGTGAAGCTGGTCTGGACCCGGGAAGACGACATGCAGGCGGGCTATTTCCGCCCGCTGGTCGTGCATGCGGTCAAGATCAGCCTCGACAAGGACGGCTATCCGGCCGCCTGGCGTCACCGCATTGTCAGCCAGTCGATCATGAAAGACTCGCCGGTCGGCAGCAAAGGGCCCGATCCGACGGCGACCGAGGGCACGGCCGGCTCGCCCTATCTGAAGGTCACGCCGATCGTCGACGCCCAGCTGGCCCTGCCCGAAGTCGGGGTGCCGGTCCTGTGGTGGCGGTCCGTGGGGGCCACCCACACCGCCTTCGTGATGGAGCACACCATCGACCAGCTGGCCCTCAAGGCCGGCAAGGACCCGGTGGAGTATCGCCGCGCCCTTTATGTGAAGGCGGGGGCCGAGCGGCACCTGGCGGTCCTGAACCTGGCGGTTGAAAAGGCAGGCCCGACGGCGACCGCCGGCTGGACCCGCGGCGTGGCCGTGCATGAAAGCTTTGGCTCCGTGGTGGCCCAGATCGCCGAGGTCCAGCTGGTCGACGGTCAGCCGAAGGTCGGCCGCGTAGTCACGGCCATTGACTGCGGGACGGCGATTTCGCCCGATCAGATCGCGGCCCAGATGGAAGGCGGCACCTGTTATGGCCTGTCGGCCGCCCTGTTCGGCGAGATCACCCTGACCGACGGGGCCGTTGATCAGACCAATTTCGACGGCTATCGGGTTCTGCGGATGAACGAGGCCCCGACCGTCGAGACCCACATCCTGCCGTCCGGCGCGGCACCGAGCGGCGTGGGTGAGCCCGGGACGCCGGTCATTGCGCCGGCTGTGGCCAATGCCGTGCTCGCGGCGACCCGCAAGGCGACTTCACGGCTGCCCTTTACGCAACAGACGTGAACTTGTGACGTCCAGCGCCCTGCCGGCGCTGGACGTCGCGAGAAGCTGGCCGCATGCTGTCGCTATGGTGGCACCTGAAGACACGCCAGGTTTCGAACGGCTCACACCGCGTGAGCGGGAGATCCTGCGCCTGATTGCGCGCCATCTGCAGTCCAAGGAAATCGCCCGGCTGCTCAGCCTCTCGCCCAAGACGGTCGAGATGCATGTGCTCAGCGCGCGGCGTCGGCTGGCGGGGCTCAGCCGCCGCGATGCGGCCCTGGCCTTCATGGCCTGGGAAGCCGACCCCGGTAATGACTACCGTAAGCAATCGGATGACCTAGCCCTGGCCCCGACCCGGGTGTCCTCTCACCTCACAGGTGAGAACGGTCATGAACAACGAGCAAACCCGGGACGGGACTTGGAAGCGGCAGGAGGCCTCGGGCTTCTTCATCGCCAGCTGGCAGTCCCTCGAAGAGGCGCTGGTCCTGCTGGCGGGTACGCCGGAACGGGGCCAGCTGGTCTCGGAGACGGTCTCGGCCCTGAGGAAGGCCCAGACGGCTGGCGATCCGCCGCCCAGGCTGCTGCTGCGCGTTCTGGCGGCGACGGCCTTTCTGTCGGACGATCGGCCCCTGCGGACCGAGCAGGAAGGAGCTGGCGCGATGACCTGACTCCCCTGCAGTGGCTGGGCCTGATCATTGGACTGGCGATCCTGGGCGGACTTGCGCTCGGCGCCCTGACCACCGGAGCCCACGACTTCCTCTTTGCCCTCCAGCGGTTCCGCGAGGGCTGGAGCCCGCCGCCCGCGTCCTGAGCGCCGGAGCGAATTCCCCAAAATCGAGATCTTGAACGCGCGGCCGCCTGCCGCGTGACGGGAGAGTCTTGCATGAAACGGATCGATGCGGCCCGCGCCGGGGCCCAGAAACTGATGCGTGCCGAGGCGGCGATCGACGCGGCCCTGCGCGAAACCGCCGAACTGGTCGGCCTTTTGCCGACCCTGAGACTGCAGGCCAATCTGTCGGCCGTGATCGGTCAGGCGGCGGTGGACGATCTGGGCGAGACCCTGGCCCATATCCTTTCGGCCCGCCGGGCCATCGTCCGGGCCCACGGAGGCCTGCAGACCGTCCGCGAGCAGATCGGTTGCCGCACCGCGTCCGTCGGCGAGATGGACAAGCCGCCGGAAATACCGCGCACGGGCGGCTTCCACGCCCTGGAAGGCGGTCGGGCCGCATGATCCCGGTCTTCTCTAACGGTGCCGCATGCGGCATGGTCACGCGCCAGTTCGCGTCGGGGCCATGCCGTGTACCAAACCCTCACACCGTGGATTTCCCTGAGCGTTGCGGTGCTGATCTGCGGCTTCGCCATCTGGAAGGGCGACCGCTGGACCCGCTTTGTGGCCATGGTCTATCTGGCCGGCTGGATCGCGACCCCCTTTGCCCAGATCCGCGATCCCCTCAGTCCCGAATGGCGGGTCATGGCCATCGACGCCGTGGTCATGGTCCTGCTGGTCTGGGCCTCGCTGAAGGCGCGACGGCTGTGGAGCGTCCTGGCCGCCGCCTGCCAGATGATGGCCGTGGCCTCGCACCTCGTATCGATCATCGACCTGCGCATCTACATGGTGACCCTCGTCGTGGGCCTGACCCTGATCAGCTACGGGGTCCTGGTTGCCCTGCTGGTGGCGACCCTGTCGACCGTCCGGGCCCGGCGGCGCAGCCATGAGCGGCCTGACGACCCTCGTTCATGAGGTTTCCGCCGAGGAGATCGCCGAGTTCAAGCGCGGACTGAGCGCGCTCGGGCCACAGCAGCGCCGGATCCTGGCCGTCCTGATCCCGCGGCTGATTGCCCTGGAGGAGCGCGGTGACCCCGAGGGGGCGATCCGGATCATCGACGAGATCCGCGCCATCCTGATGACCCAGCGCCGGACCTGCCACTAGGCGCGGTCAAGGTCGTCGGGACGGTCGATGTCGAACAGGATGCCGGCCGCGTCGACCTCGATCCTGATGAACCGCTCACCGGCCTGACGGATCAGGGCCTGGGCACCGACATCGCCGTCCAGCCTGCGCAGCGCCGGGATCCAGTCACCGCCTAACAGTACCGGATGGCCGCGCTGGCCCTCATAGAAGGGCGCAGCGATGCCGTCGCGTCCGGGCAGGGCGCGGATCAGGGCCGGGGCGACCTCGGGGGTGACCAGGGGCATGTCACCCAGAAAGACAAAGACTCCGTCGATGTCAGGGGGCACCGCCTGAGCCGCAGCGGCCAGGGACGCGCCCATGCCCCGGGCCGGATCGGCGACCCTGACCACGGTCAGGTCGGCATCCGAGCCGAGTCCGAGGATGGTTGCCTCCAGCTCCGGGTCGTCGCCGATCGCAACCACGACCGAGACGGCCGGGCTCGCCACAGCGGCAGCCAGCGCCCCGGCAATCAGGGGCTGGCCCCGAAACGGCGCCAGCAGCTTGCCGCCGCCGAACCGGGTGCCAAGACCGGCGGCCAGGACGATCGCCGCGAACCTTGCGCTTTTGCTTTCCGCCATCCTGTCCAACGCCTATCCTGCCGGCAGACATGACGCCCTATGACGACAGCCCCGCGCAAGCGGCCATGACCGCGCCCCGTCTGATCGACGGTTTCGGCCGTGCCGTCACCTATCTTCGGGTCTCGGTGACCGATCGCTGTGACCTGCGCTGCGTCTATTGCATGTCCGAGCACATGACCTTCCTGCCCAAAGCCCAGGTCCTGACCCTCGAGGAGATGGACCGTGTCGCCACGACCTTCATCGGTCTGGGGGTTCGCAAGCTGCGTCTGACCGGTGGGGAGCCGCTGGTGCGCAAGGGCTTCATGGAGCTGGTCGCCGGCCTGTCGCGTCACCTGCGATCGGGGGCGCTGGACGAGCTGACCCTGACCACCAACGGCACCCAGCTGGCCAAATATGCCGAAGATCTGGCCCGCCATGGCGTTCGGCGGATCAATGTCTCGCTCGACACCCTGAAGCCCGACCTCTTCAGGCGTCTGACCCGGGGCGGCGACGTCGCCCAGGTGATCGGCGGCATCGATGCGGCCCTGGCCGCCGGCATAGCGGTGAAGATCAATGCCGTGGCCCTCAAGCATGACAATGCCGCCGAGCTGCCGGACCTGATCAGCTGGGCCCACCAGCGCGGCTGCGACATGACCCTGATCGAGACCATGCCGCTGGGCGAGATCGACGAGGACCGTACCGACCAGTACCTGTCGCTGAAGGACGTGCGCCGCGACCTGGCCTCGTTCTGGACTCTGGAGGACCTGGCCTATGCCACCGGCGGGCCGGCCCGCTACACCCGCATCGCCGAGACCGGCGGGCGCCTCGGCTTCATCACCCCGCTCAGCCACAATTTCTGCGAGTCCTGCAATCGGGTTCGTCTGACCTGCACCGGCACCCTGCACACCTGCCTGGGCCGTGATGACGCTTCGGACCTGCGGGCGGTGATCCGGGCCGGGGCGACCGAGGCCGAGCTGCAGCAGGCGATCTTCGCCGCGATCGGGTCCAAGCCCGAAGGCCATGACTTCCAGATCGCCAGGGCCCGTCCGGCCGTCGCCCGCCACATGTCGACCACGGGGGGCTGAGATGGCGCAGGTGCTGCTGTTTGGACGCCTGGCCGACCAGGCCGGCTGGCGGGACCGGGCCTTTGAGGCGACTTCGCTCGCGGCGTTGCGGGACCTGATCGCCCATGACGATCCAGATCTTGGCGAGGCCCTCAGCGGCCCCGGCGTCCAGGTCGCGGTCGACAAGGCGCTGGTCCGGGGTGAGGCCGTGCTGGCCACCGGCACCGAGGTCGCCTTCCTGCCGCCGATGAGCGGCGGATGATCACCCTCACCGCCGAACCGTTCGAGCCGGGCGCCTTGCTCACCCGCTTCTGCGCCGGACGTGACGAGACGGGTGCCGTGGCCAGTTTTGTCGGCCTGGCCCGGGCCGAAAAGGGTCAGGCGGCGGCGCTGGAGCTGGAGGCCTATCCCGGCTTTACGGACGCGGCGATCAGCGCCTTTGCCGAAACCGCCAGAACCCGCTTTCGCCTGCACGATTATCACATCGTCCACCGCACGGGCCGCATCGCGCCGGGCGAGGCCATCGTCTTCGTCGCCACCGCCGCCGGCCATCGTCGCGAGGCCTTCGAGGCCTGCGACTTCCTGATGGACTGGCTGAAAAGCCGGGCCCCCTTCTGGAAGAAGGAGCATGGTCCGGACGGCGCCCGCTGGATCGAGCCGACGGACCGCGATAGGACCGACGCATCGCGTTGGGATCAGGAGTAGATCATGTCGGCAGCAGGCCTCACCCCCGGTGGCGGGATCAAGCCGGACCTTCCGTTCATGCCGGTGCGCGTGGCGATCCTGACCATTTCCGACACCCGCGATGAGGAAAGCGATACCTCCGGCCAGGTGCTGGTCGATCGCGTCAAGGCCGCCGGCCACGAGCTGGGCGGCCGGGCGGTGGTGCGCGACGACGTGGCCCAGATCCGCGATCAGGTCAGAACCTGGATCGCCGGCGGCCAGGTCGATGCCATCATCACCACCGGCGGCACAGGCCTGACCGGCCGCGACGTCACGGTCGAGGCCCTGGAGCCGCTGTTCAACAAGAAGATCGACGGCTTCTCGGTGATCTTCCACATGGTCTCCTATGCCTCGGTGGGGCTCTCGACCCTGCAGTCGCGGGCCACGGCCGGACTGATCGACGGTGTCTTCGTCTTCTGTCTGCCGGGCTCCAACGGCGCGGTGCGCGACGGCTGGGACAAGGTGATCTCCGCCCAGCTCGACAGCCGCCACAAGCCCTGCAACATGGTCGAGCTGATGCCCCGGCTGCTCGAACAGTGAGCAAGCTGACCCACATCGACGACCAGGGCCGGGCCCGCATGGTCGATGTCTCGGGCAAACCCGAGACGGCCCGCGAGGCGGTGGCCACCGGCTTCGTGCGGATGAGCCCCGAGACCCTGGCCCTGGCCGTCTCCGGAACCGGCCGCAAGGGCGATGTCCGGGCCGTGGCCGAGATCGCCGGGGTCATGGCCGCCAAACAGACCTCGAACCTGATCCCCCTGTGCCACCCCCTGGCCCTGTCCAAGGTGGTGGTCGAGGTCGAGGCGGGCGAGGGCGGTCTGGCCGTCACCGCCCGGGTCAAGACCACCGGACCGACCGGGGTCGAGATGGAGGCCCTGACCGCCGTCTCGGTGGCCTGCCTGACGATCTACGACATGCTGAAAGCCGCCGAGAAGGGCATGGTCATCGAGGCCGTGCGCCTGATCGAAAAGACCGGCGGGAAGTCGGGGGACTGGACGGGGGATTAGGTTCGGCCGTCGCGGGCTGACGTTCGGGCGCACGGCTTTGCCGCTTCACGCGGTCGACCCGCTGAAGGTTGGGGAGGCGGCGGAGCGTCCGGGCCAGGCCCGGTGGGGGTTGTAGAGGAGTACCGTTTCGGCCGTGGCCGGAGCGCTCCGCGCGGTCGTTATCCCTCTGGCCGGGGCGCGCAGGCCTGTTCAGCCTTTTGCCCCACCCGGATTTCATCCTCCTCGCGACGGACATGAGCCTGGGGCTGCAAGCCACGCCGATTCCGGAGGAACCCGGAGCGGACCTTCGGACGGGCGGAGGCTTGGCCTTCCTCCGATGGACAGGTTTACGTCCCCTGTCCTCTTGTACCCGTACAACCGCCCCCGTCGCGCGTTTCGGCCGCCAGCTTCGCGCCCTCCCCTGCGACGGGGCGAGCTTGATTATGCGGGAGGTTTGTTGGGGGCTGCGCCGATTTTGGATCGTGACGCCGGGTGGCGGGGTCAGGGCTTTGATTTCGTTGGGGTCGGGGCAGTGTTATCCCCGTGCGAGTACGGGGATAGAGGCCGACACACGGAACCCCTCTCTCTATGAGAGAGGGGTTCCGTGCGCGCCGGATGGCTCGGCAAAGCCGCCGCCCCCTCGGGCAGAGCCATCCTTACATCTCACGGCGAGACGATCGCAGGGCAGATGAGGTCACTCAAGGACGGCTTCGCCGCCGCGTAGCGGCCGCTCGGAGAGCGGTCCTTGACTGACCTCATCTGCCCTGCACGCTTCAGCCTCCAGGAGATTGAAGGATGAGCGGGACGCGGGGCGTCCGCTTGTTGGATGGGCGGGGATGTCTGCTTCCGACCCGTTGCGGACCCAGGCGAGCTAGGGGATGTTTGACGAATGCGATGCTATCACGTCCTCGTTCATGGCCAGTTGAATTGGCAAGAAACTGGTTTTGGGGAGCACGGTGGCCCTCAGCCAGCCGGCCTTCATTGTAATCTTTGGGTTCTTGCTTCGAACGAGAAAGACGCTGCTGAGAAAGCGTTTGCCCGCGTCCGCGTGAAACTAAACGATTGGCTTGTCCAAAATGGCGCGAAGCTGACTCTTGAACCCGAAGAAGTCTTGAGTGCGCCGATCTACAAATTGCTGGCACGCGAGCAAGGCATAGTCTTCTACGCTGAGGATTAAGGTCCGCCTCCCACCCTTTTCAGCCACTCGGAAGGTCCGCCTTCTGGCACCCAAGGCCACCGGCCGCTCACGCACACGGCGGTACCGCCCCCTACGCCTCCACCCCCCGCCGCGCCAGCGCCGGATGCCCGTGCCGCGTGGCCATGATCTCGCCGATCACCGCCACCGCCACCTCGAAAGGGGCCTTGCCGCCGAGATCCAGACCGATCGGCGCGCGCAGCCGGGCGAGGTCGTTATCGGTCAGACCTGCCGCCTTCAGGCGTTCGATCCGCTCGCCCAGCCGTCGCCGGGCCCCCAGCAGTCCGACATAGGACGCGGGTGAGGGCAGGGCGGCCAGCAGGGCGGCGTGATCAATCTCGAGGTCATGGCCGCAGACCGCCACCGAGGTCCAGCGGTCGAGGCCGATACCGGCCAGGGCATCGGCCACCGCGTCGCGCCGATAGGCGACGCCCGGCAGGGGCGGCGGGGCAAGGGGGCCCTTGGGGCGGACCAGATGGGTTTCGAAGCCGGACTGGGCCCCGAGGCTGGCTATGGCCAGGGCCGTCGGGTCGCCGCCCAGCACCACCAGTCGCGGAACCGGGTCATAGGCGCGCTCGAAGGCGCCGGGCCAGGGCGCGATCGGCACCTCCAGGCACTGACGCCGTTCCCCGTCGCTGGCCCAGAAGGCCGGCATCCGGCTATCGGCCAGGCGCAGGAGGGTCGCGACCGCAGGATCATCAGGCGCGAGGCGCTCGACCAGGATCTCGATCCGCGCGCCGCACAGCAGGCGAATGTCCGGCCAGGGGCTGCCCTCGCCATAGACCAGCCGGCGCTGCTTGCCGTCCTCGAGACAGGCCAGGGCATGGCCCTCGACATCGGCTTCAATGCAGCCGCCCGACAGAAAGCCGGAAACAATATTTTTTCCGAACACCATCTGGGTGCCGACCGGACGCGGGCCGCCGCCGCCCAGGGCGACGATGGTGGCGAGGGCCACCGGACCGGCCAAAAGCCCCGTCCGCAGGGCGGGTCGGGCGTCATCGGCCATGCCGTAGAGGGGCCAGTCGGCGGCCGTTTGAAAGCTGTTCATCACGGCCGACTTTAACCCCTCGGCAAGGTTCCAGAAACGGGTTCTTCAAACCTTGGCGTCTAGAGTCAGCGAACACAGGTGTCGTTCCTTACGGATGGTCATGCCCATTTCGGTCTCAAAGCTTGGCCTCGCGGCCGCCCAGTTCGGACTCGATGGCATGACGTCGTCGCCGCGCGGGCGTTCGCCTGAAGCCGAGGCCCGCGACATTCTTTCGATCGCCGACCGCTCGGGCCTGTCGGTCCTCGACGCCTCCGGCGTCTATGGCCGGGCCGAATCCATTCTCGGCGACCTGATTCCCCGTCCCGTCTCGTTCCGGGTGACCCTGTCGACCGCGCGTGCGGACCGGGGCCCTGACTATGTCGAGACCGAGGCCCGCAACAGCCTGCGTCGCCTGGGCCTGGAACGCGCCGACGCCATCATCGTCCATTCGCCCTCCGAGCTGTTCGGCCCGCATGGCGCGGCCCTGTGGGACCGCCTGGCCCGCCTGCGCGACGAGGGCCTGTTCAACAAGATCGGCGTCGCCGCCCATGCCAGCGACGATCCGGTCGGCGTGGCCCGCCGCTTCAAGCCCGACATCCTGCAGGCCCCGGCCAGCCTGCTGGACCAGCGCCTTCTGGCCGACGGCTCCCTGTCGCGGATCGCCGGCATGGGGATCGAGGTGCAGCTGCGCTCGATCTTCCTCAACGGCCTGCTGTTCCTGCCGCCCGATCGGGTTCCGGCCCAGCTGAAGGGGGCCTCCGGCCGCCTGTCGCGGGTGCGGCGCATGATCGCCGAAGGCCGCTCCGACCCGCTGCAGGCCGCCCTGGGCTTTGCCCTGTCGCGCCCGGAAGCCAGTGCGGTTCTGGTCGGCGTCACCTCGGCCGCCGAGCTGTCGGCCGTGGTCGCCGCAGCCTCCAGCCCGCCGCCGGATCTGGACTGGGACGACATGGCCATCGACGACCCCGTCGCCCTCGACCCGCGGCGTTGGGTCGCTTAGGCGACTCCCCGAATCAAACCCGACAGTACGAAGCCTGCCTAGGTCCAGCGGTCGCGTCAGCGGCCCGGGAACATGGTTTATGGCGCGTAAGTCTTTGATTCATCGGGTTTTTATGAATCGAGTCTAGACTAGGCGCAACAAGAGGTTTCCGGGGAGCGCATCGTGATCCTTACCGTTCTGCAGGCCCGCATGGGGTCCCGCCGGCTGCCAGGCAAGGCCATGGCCACGCTCCAGGGCCAGCCGATGATCATCCGTCAGCTGGAACGGCTGCGCAGCGCCCGCTGTCCCAGCAAGATCATAGTCGCCACCAGCACCGACGCCTCCGACGACGCCCTGGCGGGCTTTGTCGTGTCGCGGGGCTATACGGTCCATCGCGGGGCCGGGGCCGATATCCTCGACCGTATCGCCCGCTGCGCCGAGGCGATCAGCTCGGTCAGCCATGTGGTGCGGATCAAGGGCGACGCGCCCTTCGTGGATCCGGGCATTGTCGACGAGGCCGTCCGTCTGGCCCTGGCCAGTGGCGCGGCCTATACCTCCAACCACGTTCAGCGCACCTATCCGGCCGGGCTCGAGGTCGAGGTGATCACGGCCAATGCCCTGCGCATCGCGGCCGCCGGGGCGCGCGATCCGGAGGGCCGGGTGTCGCCCACCGCCGCCATCCGCAACGATCCGGCCCGGTTCAGCCAGGCCCATCTCAAGGCCCGTCGCGACTGGTCGCATCTGGACTGGCGGGTCAAGACCGCCGCCGACCTCGCCTTTGCACGGTCGATCTACAATGCCCTGCATCCGGTCGACCCGAATTTCAGCATGACCGATGTTCTGGACCTGGTCGAAAGCCATCAGGACCTGGCGCGGTTCGCGGCGTAGCCTTGAAATCCGCTCTTCCCGGCGACCCGAAGGGCGGCGAAGCCAACGCCGGGATCCAGATGCAAGATCGCCCGCGTTCCTCAAGGGATCGCGGGCGTCTTTGCATGCGCCTCACAGCTCTACGATCTGGGCCCCGGCCTTCGCCGGGGAGAGCGGAGTTTGGTTCGGTTACTTCCAGGCGCCGTAGGGATCGACCGACGGCTTGCCGAGCGCCTGGGCGACGGCCGGGTGGGTCAGCTGGCCGTTCAGCACATTGAGACCGCGCGCCAGGTGGGCGTTGGTCTTCAGGGCGTCGAGGCCGTGGTCGGCCAGGGCCAGGCCGAAGGGCAGGGTGGCATTGCCCAGGGCTTCGGACGAGGTCCGCGGCGCGGCGCCCGGCATGTTGGCCACGCAATAGTGGACGACGCCGTCGACCGTATAGGTCGGCTCGGCATGGGTGGTCGGCTTGCTGGTTTCGAAACAGCCGCCCTGGTCGATCGAGACGTCGACCAGCACCGAGCCCGGCTTCATCTGCTTGAGGTGCTCGCGACGCACCAGCTTGGGCGCGGCGGCACCGGCGGTCAGCACGGCGCCGATGATCACGTCGGCCTTGAGGATCTCTTCTTCCACGGCCGCGAAGGTCGAATAGCGGGTCAGGATGCGGCCCTGATAGAGGTCGTCCAGCTCGCGCATGCGCGGGATCGAGCGTTCCAGCACCACGACCTCGGCACCGAGGCCGGCGGCCATGCGCGCGGCGTTGGAGCCGACCACGCCGCCGCCTAGCACGGCCACGCGGGCCGGGGGCACGCCGGGCACGCCGCAGAGCAGCAGGCCCATGCCGCCATTGTGCTTGAGCAGGGTTTCGGCCGCCGAGAACACGGCGATCCGGCCGGCCACTTCCGACATCGGGGCCAGCAGGGGCAGGCCGCCGCGGGCGTCGGTGACGGTCTCATAGGCGATGGCCGCGCAGCCGCTGTTCAGCAGGCCTTCGGTCTGGGCCGGATCGGGTGCCAGGTGCAGATAGGTGAAGAGGATGTGGCGCGGCTCGAGCTTTTCCCACTCGACCTTCTGGGGTTCCTTGACCTTGATGATCATGTCGGCCCCGGCGAACACCGCTGCGGCGTCGGCGGCGAGGGTCGCCCCGGCCTTCAGATAGGCGTCGTCCGCATAGCCGGCCCCGAGGCCGGCCCCGGTCTGGACCAGGACGCTGTGACCATGGCCGACATATTCCCGAACGGCCGTGGGGGTCAGGCCGACCCGATGCTCGCCCGGTTTGATCTCTGAAGGGACGCCAACGCGCATGATGATTTCCTCCTAAAGGATTTTGACGCCAATTTACGCCTCTTGGCCTGCAGGTTTCTTGGGGATTTCATGCGGTGAGAACTATGATATGCAGGAATCCTGCGTCAGATGGGTGAAACATGAAGAAACCCGCCGTCGAACTCGACAGCTTTGACCGGAAGCTCCTGACTCTGCTGCAGCGGCGGGGGCGGGCCAGCTATGTGGACATGGCCGAGGCCGTGAACCTGTCGGAGTCGGCCTGCCTGCGCCGGGTGCGGGCCCTCGAGGAGGCCGGGGTCATCGGTCGCTATGCCGCCGTGATCGACGAGCGGGCCGTGGGCCTGCCGCTCAGTGTCTTCGTCACCGTCACCCTGTCGTCCCAGGCCGAGGCGACGCTCAGCGCCTTCGAGAAGGCCATCGCCAATGTGCGCGAGGTGGCCGAGTGCTATCTGATGACCGGCGGCTCGGACTATCTGCTGCGCCTGGTGGTCAGTGACGTCGATGACCTGGAGCGGGTTCACGCCCAGGAGCTGACCCGCATCCCCGGTGTGGTCCGGGTCAGTTCCAGTATTGCCCTGCGGGCCGTGGTAAAGCGCGCCGAATTGCCGCTGTGAAAGCCGTGCAAAAACCTACTGTCGGTTAACCTTGTCTCTTTAAGCCCTTGGTCCACTGACAACCCGCGTCGGGGGACGAGATGGTTTCGAGAAGACTTTTGCTGGGCGTTCTGGCGTCCGGACTGGCCGGAACACCGCTGGCCGCCCTGGCCGAGGGCGACGATCATCACGCGCCCGCGCCGCGCAAGCCCGCGCCCCGACCGCGTCCGGCCGCCGCCCAGGCCTATGCCGCGCCCGCGCCGGTCCGCTCGACGGTCGCGGAATATCCCAAGCCGACGCAGACCGAGCCTGAAGAGGTTCTGATCGATCCCAACGAGGCCCTGGGGCGACTGAAGCACGGCAATGCCATCTTCGCCCGCGGCGGTGCCAGCATGGCCCTGCCCAGCTGGGCGCGGATCAACGAGCTTTCCAACGGCCAGAAACCCTTCGCCATCGTCGTGGGCTGTTCCGACAGCCGGGTCCCGCCGGAGCTGGTGTTCGACTGCACCCTGGGCGAGCTGTTCGTGGTCCGCACGGCGGGCTCGACCGTCAGCCGCGAGGGCCTGGGCTCGATCCTCTACGCCGTGGAGCACCTCGGCGCGCCGCTCATCGTCGTGCTCGGCCACACCAAGTGCGGCGCGGTCGGGGCCGCCGTGGATGTCGCCACCAAGCACGCCCATCTGCATGGGGCCCTGTTCGACATGGCCCTGCCGATCCTGCCGGCGGTGATCGAGGCCGAAGAGGCCAAGCCCGCCGACCTGCAGGACGCTGCGATCCGCCAGAACGCCCGCAATATTGCCGAGCGTCTGAAGACCGCCGACGAGGCCTTCAGCAGCCGAATCGCTGCGGGCCGGCTCAAGGTCGTCTCGGCCGTCTACAGCCTGCAGACCGGCCAGGTTGAATTCATGGGCTAGGGCCCCCGTTGACCCGCCCCCCCGCTTCACGTCACATCGCTCGTTGAACGTGGTAAACGGGGGACGAGTGGCATGTCGATGGACGAGACGCCGCCTGCGGGCGGTTCCAAGGATTCGACTCCTGCGTCCCTGGCCCGGCTGATCGAGCGCCTGAAGGCCCGATGGGCCGGCGATGCCCGTCTGCGTCTGGCCGCCATGGTCGGCGGTGCCCTGGTTATCGGCTTCGGCGGCGGCCTGCTGACCGGCAAGGCCGGCGAGCTCGGCTGGTTTGGCGGTTCGAAGAGCGCGGTGGCTTCGGCCCCGGTCAAGGGCGAGGCCTGGTCGCTGTTCGGCAAGCCCCGCTCGGCCAATGCGCCCCGTCGCGGCATTCCCAAGCCTGAAGGCTTCGCGGTCTGGCAGAGCCGGATCGACAGCTCGGGCCAGGATCCGATGGCCTGTGTGCGGATGAGCAAGGCGCTGGATCCATCCAAGCCCTATGCCGACTTCGTGCTGGTCTCGCCGGACATCGGCCGTACCCCCGCCGTGCGGGTCAAGGGCGACGAGCTCTGTGTCGGCGGCGTCGGCTTTACCGATCATCGCGTCACCCTGCTCAAGGGCCTGCCCGGCAAGGGCGGCGAGGTCCTGGCCGCCAATGCCGATGTCGATTTCACCTTCGGCGAGAAGCCGCCCTATGTCGGTTTCGCCGGCGACGGCGTGATCCTGCCGCGCGAAGAGGCCGACGGGGTCGGTATCGAAACGATCAATGTCCAGACCCTGGCCATCGAGGTCTGGCGGGTTTCGGACCGCAATCTGGTGCGCAAGTCGATCAGCGCGCCGGACCCCACCGGCGAGGGCGACTGGGCCGGCGACTATGGCGATGACAGCCCCAATGATGACGGGCGTCGCGTCTGGAAGGGCACGGTCCAGGTCACCGGCCCGGCCGGCCAGAAGGCGACCACGGTCTTCCCGCTCGGCGCGGTACTCAAGGACATGAAGGCGGGCGGCTATGTGATCAAGGCCCGCGACGCCTCGGGCGGGCGCGATCCGGACACCGAAGGCGACACGCCGCCGGCCCAGGCCCGCCGCTGGGTGATGTTCACCGACATGGCCATGATCGCCTATGACGGTTCGGAATCCCTCGATGTGGTGGTCCGCTCCCTGAAGAGCGCCAAGACCCTGTCCGGCGTCCGGGTGGCCCTGGTGGCCCGGGATGGCGAAGACCTGGCCGAAGCCAAGAGCGATGCCGACGGCCGGGTGCGCTTCCTGCGGCCCCTGCTGAACGGCGAAGGGTCTGAACGGGCCAAGATGGTGATGGCCTATGGACCGCTGGGCGATCTGGCGGTGCTGGACCTCGACCGCTCGCCCGTCGACCTGTCCAAACAGGGCGTCGGCGGCCGCGAGGCGACCACGGCCGGTCGTTCTGCCCGTACCGATATCGACGGCTATCTCTATGCCGACCGCGGCATCTATCGACCCGGCGAGACCGTGCACCTGACCGCCATGGTCCGCGACCGCCTGGCCAAGGCGGTCAATGACCGCAAGGGCGAGATCGTCGTCAAGCGACCCTCCGGAGTCGAATTCAAGCGCTATCCCTTCGAGGGTGCCAAGGCCGGCGCGGTCCTGGCCGACATCGCCCTGCCGCGCTCGGCGCCGCGCGGGCGCTGGACCGCCGAGCTGAAGATCGAGGGCATCGAGGCGGCCTCGGGCAGCCTGACCTTCAGTGTCGAGGATTTCGCGTCGCAACGTCTCGCGGTAACGGCGACGGGCCAGGAGTCCCAGCCGCTCGGCGTGGGTGAGACCCGCAAGGTCGATGTCTCGGCCCGCTTCCTCTATGGCGCGCCCGGCGCCGGACTGCAGACCCAGGGCGAGGCCCGCCTGCGGGCCGATGCCGACCCCTTCCCCGCCTATAAGGACTATGTCTGGGGCGACGCCGACAAGCCGTTCGAGGAGAAGTTCCTTGAGCTGGGCACGACGGTCACCGACGGCGAGGGCCGGGCGGTGCTGTCCGTCGCCAGCGACGTGGCCGGCGACACGGCCCAGCCCCTGGTCGCCTCTGTCACCACCTCGGTGTTCGAGCCGGGCGGTCGACCCGTGCGCGAGGGCCTGGACCTGAAGGTGCGCGGCAAGCCGCTCTATTTCGGGGTCAAGGTCGACCAGGGTCAGTCCGCCAAGGGTGACCCGCCGATCAGCCTCGACATCATCGCGGTCAATGCCGCCGGCCAGAGGGTCGGGGCGGCCGCCACCTACACCCTGATCAGCGAAAATTGGGACTATGACTGGTTCCAGCAGGACGGCCGCTGGCAGTGGCGGCGCACCAGCCGCGACGCAGTGGTGGCCAAGGCCACGGTCAATATCGGGTCCGGGGCTCCGGCTCGCTTCACCCGCCGCCTCGGCTGGGGCGACTATCGCCTCGTGGTCGAGGGCGGCGACGGCTCGCGCACGGTCACCCGCTTTGCCGCCGGCTGGGGCTCCCCCGCCAAGGACGCCGAGGCCCCCGACTTCGTGCGGGTCAGCGCCGGTGCCAAGGCCTATGTCCAGGGCGATACGGTCGAGATCACCCTGAAGCCGCCCTATGCCGGTGAAGCCCAGGTGGCGGTCGCCACCGACCGGCTGATCGACCTGAAAACCGTTTCGGTCGGGGCCAATGGCACCACCGTGCGCCTGAAGACCTCGGCCGCCTGGGGCGGCGGGGCCTATGTGATGGTCAGCGTCATCCAGCCGCGCGATCCGGTCGCCTCGCCCAAGCCGCGCCGGGCCCTGGGCCTGGTCTATGTGCCCCTGGACCCCAAGAGCCGCAAACTGACGGTCGATCTGGGGACGCCGGCCAAGATCGACTCCAAGGCCCCGGTCGAGATCCCGGTCTCGGTCAAGGGCCTGGGCCTCGGCCAGAAGGCCCATGTCACCATCGCTGCGGTGGACGAGGGGATTTTGCGCCTGACCCGTCAGGACAGTCCCGACCCGGTGAAATGGTATTTCGGCAAGCGGGCTCTCGGCGTCGACTATCGCGACGACTATGGCCGCCTGCTCGATCCCAATCTGGGCGCGCCGGCCAATGTCAATTTCGGTGCTGACGAGGTCGGTGGCGAAGGCCTGACCGTGACCCCGATCAAGACCGTGGCCCTGTGGTCGGGCGTGGTCGAGACCGGTCTTGACGGCAAGGCGGTGGTTAAGCTGCCGGCTGCCGACTTCAATGGCGAACTGCGGCTGATGGCCGTGGCCTGGACCGACACCGCCGTCGGCTCGGGCTCGCGGCCCCTGACCGTGCGCCAGCCGGTGGTGGCGGACTTGAACCTGCCGCGCTTCCTGGCCCCGGGCGACGAGGCCATGGCCACCCTGGAACTGCACAATGTCGAGGGCAAGCCCGGCGCCTATAGCGCCGAGGCCTTCTCCTCAGGCGGGCTGAAAGTGGCCTTCAAGAAGGTGTTCCAGCTGATCCTCGGCCAAAGGATCGCCGAGAAGATCCCCTTCCTGGCCCCGGACGTCACCGGCATCGGCAAGATCGGCTTCAAGGTGGCCGGTCCCGGCTTTGCGACGTCGAAGGACTATCCGATCCAGACCCGTCTGGGCTGGGGCGATGTGGTTCGTACCACCACCCAGCTGCAGCAGCCGGGCGAGGCCTATACCCCGTCCTATGATCTGATGAGCGGCCTGGCGGCCGGGGATGTGACGCTGCAGGTCAGCTATTCGCCGTTCAAGGGCTTCGACCCGGCGGCGATCGCGGTGGCCCTGCAACGCTATCCCTATGGCTGCACCGAGCAGCTGGTCTCGACGGCCTATCCGCTGCTCTATGCCCAGAGCCTGACCAGTGATCCCAAGCTCAAGCGCACGCCGGCGGCCCTTGCGGGGGCGGTGGGCAAGCTGCTGGATCGCCAGACCCTCGACGGTGCCTTCGGCCTGTGGCGGGTGGGCGACGGCGAGGCTGACGCCTGGCTCGGGGCCTATACCACCGACTTCCTGCTGGAAGCCCGGGCCCAGGGCGTCGCCGTGCCCGACGCGGCGATCGACAAGGCCCTGAACGCCATGCGCCAGATCAGCCGTCCTGACGGCTGGGCCTCGGTCTCCTACCGGATGGAATATCCCGAATGGTGGGCGGCGACGCCCGAACAGTCCAAGTCGGCCACTGAACGCATGCGACGCCGGGCCTCGGCCTATGCCCTCTATGTGATGGCCAAGGGCGGCCGGGGCGATCTGGCCCGTCTGCGCTGGTGGCACGATGTCCAGATGAAGGACGAGGACCAGCCCATGGCCAAGGCCTATGTCGCAGCGGGTCTGGCGCGCATGGGCGACACCGCCCGGGCCCGCTCGGCCATGCGCCAGGCGGTCAAGTCCCTGGGCTATCGGGATGACCAGGACTGGTACCAGAGCCCGCTGCGCGATGTGGCGGGTCTGACGGCCCTGGCGGTCGAGTCCGGTCAGGGCGACATCGCCCGCCAGCTGCAGGGCCGGCTGGAAAATGTGGTCAAGGATCCCGACGCCCTGAACACCCAGGAACAGGCGGCGGTGCTGCATGCGGCCTTTGCCCTGCTGAAGGCGGCGGGTCCGATCTCGATCGACGCCAAGGGGGCCCTGGCCCTGCCGCCGGCCGGGGGTGCGCCGCGCTGGGCGGTGGGCAAGCTGGCCGACAGCCGCTTTATCAATACCGGCAAGGGCGCCCTGTGGCGGACGGTCAGTGTTCGCGGCACGCCCACGGCGGCGCCGGGGGCCTCGGCCAATGGCCTGTTCATCGGCAAGCGCCTGCTGTCGATGACCGGGGCGGCAGTCGATCCGGCCTCCATCCGCCAGGGTGACCGGATCATCGTCCTGGTTTCCGGCCGGTCGATGCAGGCCCGCTCGACCGCCCTGGTGGTCGACGATGCCCTGCCGGCCGGCTTCGAGATCGAGACCACCCTGGGGGCCGATGACGCCCAGAACGGTCCCTACCGGTTCCTCGGCGAGCTCACCGGGGCCGATGTGCAGGAAAGCCGCGATGACCGCTTCATCGCGGCGATGGACCTGGAGGGCAACAAGCCCTTCGCCCTGGCCTATGTGGCCCGGGCGGTGACGCCGGGCGAGTTCTTCCTGCCGGGGGCTGTTGCCAAGGACATGTACCGACCCAGCCTCAATGCGCGGTCGGAGTCCGGCCGGGCCGTGATCGCGCCGGGGCAGTGAGGGTGACGCGCCGTTGCATCTTCCCCCTTCGGGGGAGTAGCGCTGAAAGCGCGGAGGGGGCAAGTCAGCCGGGACTGGCCGTGGAATGACGCCTGCTGACTTGGGCGGCGCTTCCACCACGGCCCCCCTCCGGATGCTGCGCATCCCCCTCCCCCGGAGGGGGACGATGGTGGTGCCGCTCACCCGCCTCCTCGTCGGCTTTCTCGGCCTCCAGGTCGTGCTCGCGACGCTCAGCGCCGTCTTCCCGCCGGACATGACCCGGGCCCGGCAGTCCTCGCCGGTGGCCCTGGACCGCCGCGGGACGTGGCTGCGGGCCCTGCCGGTGGAGGACGGTCGCTGGCGGATCCGGGCGGATCTGGAGCGCACGGACCAGGCCTTCCTGAAGCGCCTGATCGCCGTCGAGGATGGCCGCTTCTATCGCCACCTCGGTGTTGATCCCCTGGCGGTGGTCCGGGCCTTCGGCTCGGCCGTGGTCCATGCCCGCCCGACCTCCGGGGCCTCGACCCTGACCATGCAGACCGCCCGCCTGCTGGAGCCACGTCCGCGCAATCTGGGCTCCAAGCTGATCGAGATGGTCCGGGCCGTGCAGCTGGAGGCCCAGCTGACCAAGCGCCAGACCCTGGCCCTCTATCTGACCCTGACTCCCTATGGCGGTAATCTGGAGGGCGTCCGCGCTGCCAGCCTGGCCTATTTCGGCCAGGAGCCGACCAGCCTGACCGACGGCCAGCAGGCTCTGCTGATCGCCCTGCCGCAGTCCCCGGAGGCCCGCCGGCCCGATCGCCGGCCCGAGGCGGCGCGGATGGCGCGGCGGTCGGTCCTCGACAAGATGGTCCGGGCGGGAGTGCTGACCGAGGCCGCCGCCCTGGAGGCCGAGGCCGAGCCCCTGCCGCGCCGTGCCCCGTTCCCGGCCCTGGCCTGGCATGTGGCGGGGGAAAGGGCCCGCGCCGCGCCCGCCTCCCAGGCCAGCGTGATCACCACCCTGGATGCCGACCTGCAGGCGCGGCTTGAGCCCATGGCCGCCGCCATCGCCGCCTCGCAAGGGGCCGATGCCACTGCCGCGATCCTGGTGGTCGAGATCAAGGGCCGGGCGGTGCGCGCCGCCGTCGGCTCGGCCGGGCGCGAGCGGGCCGGGGGCTGGGTGGACATGACCCGGGCCCTGCGTTCACCCGGCTCGGCCCTGAAGCCCTTCATCTATGCCATGGCCATGGATGACGGGCTTTTGGCCGCCGACACCCAGCTGACCGACAGCGCCACCCGTTTTGCCGACTATCAGCCCGAGAACTTTGACCGCGTGTTCCACGACAAGGTTACGGTGCGCGAAGCCCTGACCCATTCGCTGAACGTCCCGGCCGTGGCCACCCTGGAGCGCCTGGGGCCCGAGGCCTTTGCCGGCCGGATCGAGGCGGCTGGAGCCCATCTGGCGCGGCCGAAGTCGGAGTTGAAGGCGGCGGGTCTGGCCCTGGCCCTGGGCGGGGAGGGGATCACCCTGCGCGACCTGGCCCTGCTCTATGCCGCCCTGGGCGACGGCGGTCTCGCCAAGCCCCTGGCCTGGACCGAGGCGGACGCCAAACTACGGGAAAGGTCCGGCGGGACCCGGCTGGTGCGGCCCGAGGCGGCCCGGCAGATTCTGGACATTCTGCGTGAGGCCCCCGCGCCGCGCGGTCGCGCCCCTTCGGCCCTGACCCGGGGCGGGCCGGCCATGGCCTTCAAGACCGGTACCTCCTACGGCTTTCGCGACGCGGTGGCGGCCGGGGTGGTCGGCGGCTATGCGATCATCGTCTGGACCGGCCGGGCCGATGGCGGCGCGCGCGGCGGCCTGACCGGACGCGACGCGGCCCTGCCCCTGCTGTTCGACGTCGCCGATGTGGTCGGGGCCCCGGCCACGGCGCCGCGGCCGATCGCGCCGAAGTCGGCCCCCCAGGCCCTGCAGACCCTGCGCGCCCAGACCGAAGGCCCGCGCCTGATCTTCCCGCCGGACGGCGCGGCGGTGCAGGTCGAGGCCCTGGGGCCAGGGTCGCGGGGCCTGGTCCTGGCCGCCGGCGGCGAGGACCTGACCTGGTATGTCGAGGGCAAGCCCCTGGCGGCGGACCCGACCAGCGGCCGGGTCGTCTGGCGGCCGGCCGCGCCGGGGTTCTACCGGCTGTCGGTCGTGGACGGGCAGGGCCGCAAGGCGTCGGCGCGGGTGCGGATCAAGGCGGGGTAAACACCCGAAAAACCGGTCTTCGCCGGGGAGAGCGGAAGTTTTAGATCGCCCCGCCGGCCACCCGCTCATAGTCCTCGAGGCAGGTAATCCCGACATTGAGGTCGGTGACCAGGCCGTTGGACAGCGAATAGACCCAGCCATGCACGGACAGGGGCTGGCCGCGCGCCCAGGCGTCATGCACGAAGACGTCGGCGGCCACGTTGCGCACCTGGCGGATGACGTTCAGTTCGCACAGGCGGTTGAGCCTTTCCTTCTGCCCGGGCAGGGCGTCGAGCTCGTGGCGGTGCTCGGCATGGACCTCGCGGATCGGGTGCAGCCAGTGGTCGACCAGGCCGCGCCGCTTGCCGTCGATGGCCGCCGACACGCCGCCGCAGCCATAATGGCCGACGACCATCACGTGCTTGACCTTGATCACGTCGACGGCGAACTGCAGCACGCTGAGATAGTTGGCGTCCTGGGGCGGCGCGAGGTTGGCGACATTGCGGTGGACGAACAGTTCGCCGGGATCCAGGCCGACGATCTCGTTGGCCGGCACGCGGCTGTCGCTGCAGCCGATCCACAGATATTCCGGACTCTGCTGGTTCTCCAGCCGCTTGAAGAACTGCGGATCAACCTCCGTCTTGCCCTTTGACCAGGCAGCGTTGTTGGTCTTGAGGTCTTCAAGCATGACTTGTCCTTACGCCGGTTGGGCGTCGGGTTGCAGATTGGGATGGGCAGCGGCGATGGCCGGATGCTCCAGGGCCCGGGCCACGGCGGCGCGGATCGCCGGGAAGGGCGTCATGTCCACATGGAAGCGGGCGGCATTATAGACCTGCGGCACAAGGCAACAGTCGGCGAGGCCGGGTGCGTCGCCGAAGGCAAAGCCCCGGCCATGGCGGGCCACCATCGGCTCGATGGCCGCAAAGCCGTCGGTGATCCAGCGCTGGGCCCAGGCGTCGCGGCCGTCCTGGTCGACGCCCAGACCGGTAAGGGCGCGCAGGATGCGCAGATTGTTCACCGGATGGATGTCGCAGGCGACGATCTCGGCCATGGCCCGCACCGTGGCGCGATCGAACGGATCGGCCGGCAGGAGCGGTGCGCCTGGGACCGCCTCGTCCAGCCATTCCAGGATCGCCAGGCTCTGGGTCAGGCGACGGCCTTCTTCTCCAGGCAGGTCTACCTCAAGGGTCGGGACCAGGGCCTGGGCGTTGAGGGCGCGATAGGCCTCGCCCTGGTGCTGGCTCGACACCAGGTCCACGGGCTGAACGCCATAGTCCAGGCCCTTGAGATTGAGGCCGATCCGGACGCGGTAGGGGGCGCTGGCCCGCCAGGCGCTGTGCAGGGTGAGCTTCATGTCGCGATCCTAGGCCAGGGTGAAGGACAGTTTGCCGACGCCCTCGACCTCGCCCTCGACCCGGTCGCCGCGGGCGATGGCGCCGACGCCCTCGGGGGTGCCGGTAAAGACCAGGTCGCCGGCCTCCAGCCGCCACAGCTGGCTGGCCTTGGCCAGGACCTCGGCGACGTTCCAGATCATGTCGGCGATCTCGCCGCGCTGCTTTTCCACGCCATTGACCGACAGGGTGATCGCACCCTCCGGCGGCAGGCCGGACATCGGGCGGATGGCACTGATCGGGGCGCTGGCATCAAAGGCCTTGCCGGATTCCCAGGGGTGGCCCTTGGCCTTGGCGGCGTTCTGCAGGTCGCGCCGGGTCAGGTCGACGCCGACGGCATAGCCGAACACCAGCTCCAGGGCCTGGTCCGGCGTCAGGTTCTCGCCGCCGCCCTTGAGCGCCGCGACCAGCTCGATCTCGTGGTGCAGGTCGCTGGTCGCCGACGGATAGGGCACGCTGGCCGGCAGGGGCAGGATGGCGTCGGCCGGCTTGGCGAAAAAGAACGGCGGATCCCGCGTATCGGCCCCCATTTCGCGGGCATGGGCCGCATAGTTGCGGCCGACGCAGAGGATGCGACGCACCGGAAACAGGGCGGACGATCCCTCAACCGGGACCACGGGCAGGGCGGGCGGGGGAAAGATGTATGTCGTCATGGGGCCTGATTAGCGCCAAACCGCCGGCATCAAAAGCATCCTGTCCCGCCCGGGGCCTGTCAGGCCCTATCTGGCTGCGCCGACCACTTAAACGTTCTTTCACTTGCCCCGGCCCGCGCCGTCGAGTCATGAGAGTGTGGGGAAAATAGGGCGTCTTTCCATGCGGGGGCTGTGAGCGCGCGAATGTTGATCATCGAGAACCTGACACACGTCTATGGCAACGGCGTTCGCGCCCTGGACGAGGTCAGCCTGACCATACCGCGCGGCATGTATGGCCTGCTGGGGCCCAACGGCGCGGGCAAGTCGACCCTGATGCGCACCATCGCCACCCTGCAGGCCCCGACCTCGGGCCATATCCGCTTCGGCGACATCGACGTGCTGAAAACGCCGGAGCTCCTGCGCCGCACCCTGGGCTATCTGCCGCAGGATTTCGGGGTCTATCCGCGGGTCTCGGCCTACGACATGCTCGACCACATGGCGGTGCTCAAGGGCATCAGCGGCGCGAAGGAGCGCAAGGAAACCGTCGAGAGCCTGCTCAACCAGGTCAATCTCTGGGGCGTGCGCAAGAAGGCCCTGGCCGGGTTCTCGGGCGGCATGCGCCAGCGCTTCGGCATCGCCCAGGCCCTGATCGGCGATCCGCGCCTGATCATTGTCGACGAACCCACCGCCGGCCTCGACCCGGAAGAGCGCAACCGCTTCCTGAACCTGCTGGCCGAGATCGGCGAGAACGTGGTGGTGATTCTCTCCACCCACATCGTCGAGGACGTCTCCGACCTCTGTCCGGCCATGGCGATCATCTGCGATGGCCGTATCGTCAAGCAGGGCGCGCCCAATGACCTGGTCACCCAGCTGGCCGGCCGGGTCTGGCGCAAGACCATCGACAAGACCGAACTCGAAGCGGCCAAGGCGACCTATCAGGTCATCTCCACCCGCCTGCTGGGCGGCCGCACGGTGATCCATATCCTGGCCGACAGCGATCCGGGCGCCGGCTTCACGGCGGTCGAGGGCGGCCTTGAGGACGTCTATTTCTCGACCCTGTCCACCACCCGCCGCGCGGCGTAGGAGGACTGGTCGATGTTTGGCAAGATCGCGGGCTTCGAGCTCCGCTACCAGCTGAAGTCGCCCGTCTTCTGGGTGGTGGCGACAGTCTTTTTCCTGCTGACCTTCGGGGCGGCGACGATCGACCAGATCCGCATCGGCGGCGGCGGTCAGATCCACAAGAACGCGCCCTATGCGATCGCCCAGACCCACCTGATCCTGTCGATCTTCTACATGTTCGTCACCACAGCCTTCGTGGCCAATGTGGTGGTCCGCGACGACGAGACCGGGTTCGGACCGATCCTGCGCTCCACCCGGATCGGCAAGTTCGACTATCTGTACGGCCGTTTCACGGGGGCCGTCCTGGCGGCGGCGATCTCGTTCCTGGTCGTGCCCCTGGCGATCTTCATCGGCTCCTTCATGCCCTGGATCGATCCCGAACGGCTGGGTCCGAACCTGCTTGAAGCCTATCTGTTTTCCTATTTCGCCCTGGCCCTGCCCTCGATCCTGCTGACCTCGGCGATCTTCTTCGCCCTGGCCACGGTGACCCGGTCGATGATGTGGACCTATGTCGGCGTGATTGCCTTCATGGTGCTGTGGATCATTGCCGGCATCGCCCTGGATCGGCCGGAGTTTGAAAAGACCGCCGCCCTGTGGGAACCCCTGGGCACGGCGGCCTTTGGCCTGGTCACCAAGTACTGGACCGCTGCCGAGCGCAACAGCCTGACCCCGTCCCTGACCGGGGCCCTGCTGTTCAACCGCCTCCTGGCCCTGGCCCTGTCGGCGGCCTTCCTGTCGGCGGCCTACTGGCTGTTCAAGATCCAGGCGGCCGAGCTGGCCGGCGATCGCAAGGTCAAGGCCCACAAGGGGCCGGCACCGATCGAGGTCCTGCCGGCGACCCTGAGTGGCCCGGTCATTCCACGCTATGATCGCCGGACCGCCTGGGCCCAGCTCGTGGTCCGCACCCGCCTGGACATGGGCCAGGTGTTCAAGAGCCCGGCCTATTTCGTGCTGCTGGCCCTGGGCCTGGCCAATGCCATGGGCTCGCTGTGGTTCGCCACCGAGGCCGGGCGCTATGGCGGCGAGATCTATCCGCTGACCCGCGTGCTGCTGATGCCGCTGATGGGGTCGTTCGGCCTGATCCCGATGATCATCGCCATCTATTATTCCGGCGAGCTGGTCTGGCGCGAACGCGAACGCAAGACCCACGAGATCATCGATGCCACCCCGGTGCCGGACTGGGCCTTTGTCGCGCCCAAGACCCTGGCCATTGCCCTGGTGCTGATCTCCACCCTGCTGGTCAGCGTGCTGGCGGCGATCCTGAGCCAGCTGGCCCACGGCTATACCCACCTGGAGCTGGGCAAGTACCTGCTCTGGTACATCCTGCCGCAATCGGTGGACTGGATCCTGCTGGCGGTTCTGGCGGTGTTCCTGCAGGCGATCAGCCCGCACAAGTTCATCGGCTGGGGCCTGATGGTGATCTATCTGGTCGCCACCATCACCCTCTCGAACCTGGGATTCGAGCACAAGCTCTACAATTTCGGCTCGGTCACCGACACGCCCTTCTCCGACATGAACGGCCAGGGCCAGTTCTGGATCGGGGCCTGGTGGCTGCGGCTGTACTGGACGGCCTTCTCGGTCGTGCTGCTGGTTCTGTCCTATGGTCTGTGGCGTCGCGGAACCGAGAGCCGCCTGTGGCCCCGCCTGATGCGTCTGCCGAGCCGCATGACCGGCAAGGCCGGCGCGACACTGGCCCTGGCCCTGACGGTGTTCGTCGGAACCGGCCTGTTCATCTACGTCAACACCAATGTCTGGAACACCTACCGGACCAATATCGACAACGAGAAATGGCAGGCTGACTACGAAAAGACCCTGCTGCCGTTCGAGACCCTGCCCCAGCCCAAGATTGTGTCGATGATGCTGGACGTCGACCTCTATCCGGGCGAGCCGCGCGTCGACACCAAGGGCTCCTATGTCCTGGAAAACCGCACCGGCGCGCCCCTGAAGGAAATCCATGTCCGGTTCGACCGCGACCTGACGGTCAAGGGCCTGTCGATTGAGGGGGCCCGGCCCAAGAAGACCTATGACCGGTTCAACTATCGGATCTTCGCCTTCGACACGCCGATGGTGCCGGGCGAGCGGCGCAAGATGAGCTTCATCACCCAGCGCGCCCAGAAGGGCTTTCCCAACAGTGGCGCGGAATCGCGGGTGGTCGCCAACGGCACCTTCCTGAACAATATGGAGATCGCGCCGATCCTGGGCATGTCGCGCGACGGCCTGCTGACCGATCGGGCCAAGCGCCGCAAATACGGCCTGCCCGCCGAGCGCCGTGTGGCCAAGCTGGGCGATGTCACGTCGCGGCAGTTCAATGGTCTGCGCAAGGACTCCGACTGGGTGTCGTCCGACATCACCGTCACCACGGTCAGCGACCAGACGCCGATCGCGCCGGGCTACAAGGTCTCCGACCAGGTCAGGGGTGATCGTCGCGTGGCCCGCTTCGTCACCGAGGCCCCGATCCAGAACTTCATCTCGATCCAGTCGGCCCGCTACAGGATCGCCAGCGAGACCTACAAGGGCGTCGATCTGGCGGTCTATTATGATCCGCAGCACCCCTGGAACATCGACCGCATGAAGACGGCGATGAAGGCCTCGCTGGACTATATGGGCACCGAGTTCAGCCCCTATCAGTTCCGCCAGCTGCGCTTCCAGGAGTTCCCCGACTACGCCCAGTTCGCCCAGTCGTTCGCCAACACCATTCCGTGGTCCGAAGGCCTGTTCTTCATCTCTAACTACAAGGATCCGGAGAAGATCGACATGGTCACCTATGTCGGGGCCCACGAGATCGGCCACCAGTGGTGGGCTCACCAGGTGATCGGTGCCGACCAGCAGGGCGGGGCCATGCTGTCGGAGACCTTCGCCCAGTATTCGGCCCTGATGGTCATGAAGCGGACCTATGGCGAGAGCCAGATTCGCAAGTTCCTGAAGTTCGAGCTCGACAGCTATCTGCGCGCCCGCGGCGGCGATCCTCTGGAGGAGCAGCCGCTCTACAAGGTCGAGGCCCAGCCCTATATCTATTATCGCAAGGGCTCGCTGGTCATGTACCGGCTGCAGAGCGAGATCGGCGAAGCGGCGGTCAACCGGGCCCTGCGCCGGCTGATCGCCCAGTACGGGTTCAAGGGCGCGCCCTATCCCAACACCCTGGACTTCATGACGGCGATCCGGGCCGAGGCTCCGGCCGACAAACAGGCCCTGATCACCGACCTGTTCGAGAAGATCACCCTCTATGACCTGAAGACCAAGGCCGCGACCGAGAAGAAGCGCGCCGATGGCCGCTTTGACGTGACCCTGACGGTCGAGGCCAAGAAGCTCTATGCCGACGGCAAGGGCAAGGAGACCGAAAGCCCCCTGAACGAGACCATGGACATCGGCCTGTTCACGGCCGAGCCGGGCAAGAAGGACTTCAAGGCCGACAAGGTCGTGCTTTATCAGCGTCGGATGATCCGTTCGGGGACCCAGACCCTGACCTTCACGGTCGACAAGGCCCCGAAATGGGCCGGCGTCGATCCCTACAATACGATCATCGACCGCAACGGGGACGACAACACCCTGAAGGTCGACGGATGAGTGAGGGTGGGCTGAAGCTCGACGCGGCGGCGTTCAACGCCTTCCTGAGGGGGGCTTTCCCCGAGGGCGAGGCGGACGCCTTTCCGACCGTGGTGGAGGTGGCCGAAGGCCGCGTCCTGATGCGCCAGCCCTTTGCGACCCGGCAGTTGCGGCCCGGCGGCGTGATCTCCGGCCCGACCCTGATGGCCCTGGCCGACACCGCCGCCTATGCGGTGATCCTGACCCATATCGGCGAGGTGCCGCTGGCGGTGACGACCTCGCTGACGATCCATTTTCTGAGGGGCTGCAAGCCGGGCGACCTCTATGCCGAGGCCACCCTGCTCAAGCTCGGCCGCCGCATCGCGACGGCCGATATCCTGATGTGGACGGAATCGCGCGAGCGCGCCGCCGCCAAGGCGACGGTGGCCTACGCCATTCCCTAGAGGCCCTGACTAGTTCACGAAGCCGTTCTTCAGGCCCTCGGCCTTGTTCAGGTGTTCCTGAATGGTCGGGGCGGTCTCGGCGGCGAAGGTCTTGATGACCGGGGTATCGCCGTCCTGGGCGTAGCGCTGCAGCAGGTTCAGCATCGCCTGGTGCGCATCGACCTGGCTGTCGGCATATTTCTTGTCGAAGTCGTCATTGCCGGCCTTGGTCAGGGCGTCGAGGTCATCCTGCATGTCCTTGGTCAGGGCCATCGGCAGGGTGATCGCTGCGCCCGAGGCGGCAATGGCGACCTTCAGGGCCTCGGCGGTCTTGCCGTGAGCCGTCTCCATTGACCTGGCGAAGGCCTTGACCTGGGCATTGGTCGAGCGCGAGGCGGCCAGCCTGGCGGCTTCTATCTCGAACAGGTTCAGGTCAGCAGCCTTCAGGGCGAAGACCGCGGCCTTGGTCTCGTCGGCCAGGGTCGGGACCGTGGCGACCGGGTTGGCATCCGGGGTGGCGGCCTGTTCCGACGGCGTTGCGGCACCCTTGGATTCGGTGGCCTTGGGACCGCAGGCGGTCAGGCTGAGGGCGGCGATGGCAGTACCGATGAGGAGGAGATGGCGGGTCATGACTGTCTTTCCCTGCGCGTTTTTTCTAGAGGTTGAAGTCCGGCAGGCGTCGCGCGACGCCTCTGGAGGGAAGAACATCACAGGGCCGTGATCGGTTCCGTACGCGCGAGGGAAGTTCGGCATGGCACAGTCACCGCTGACAGGGCTGCGGGTCATCGAGATGGGCTCGCTGATCGCGGGTCCGTTCTGCGGCCAGATCCTCGGGGACTTCGGGGCCGAGGTGATCAAGCTCGAGGATCCCAGGGCCGGTGATCCCATGCGGCAGTGGGGCCGCAGCAAGCCCCAGGGGCTGTCGCCCTGGTGGCCGGTGATCGGCCGCAACAAGAAGTCGGTCACCGTCGATCTGCGCACGGACGAAGGCCGCGACCTCGCCCGGGCCCTGATCGCCAAGGCCGATGTCGTGGTTGAAAACTTCCGCCCCGGCACGCTGGAGGCCTGGGGCATGGGCTATGAGGCCCTGTCGGCGGAGCATCCGGGCCTGGTCATGGCGCGGGTGTCGGGCTTTGGCCAGACCGGGCCCTATTCGCACCGGGCCGGCTATGCCCTGGTCGGCGAGGCCATGGGCGGCTTGCGCCACATCACCGGCGAGCCGGACCGCAACCCGGCCCGGGCCGGGATCTCGATCGGCGACAGCCTGTCGGGCCTGAATGCCGCCCTCGGGGTGATGATGGCCCTGCATTCGCGCGACCGCACCGGCCGGGGCCAGGTGGTCGATGCGGCCATCTATGAGAGCGTGCTGACGGTGATGGAGAACCTGATCACCGAATATGACCTGACCGGCTATGTCCGCGAACGTTCTGGGGCCGTGCTGCCCGGCATTGCGCCCTCGAACGTCTATCCCACCCGGAGCGGCGAGTTGATCCTGATCGGAGCCAACCAGGACACCCTGTTCCGGCGGCTTTGCGATCTGATGGGCCGGCCGGACCTGGCCGATGACGTGCGCTACAAGGATCACGCGGCGCGGGGTGCCCATCAGGGCGAGCTGGACGCCCGGATCGCCGCCTGGACGGCCGATCAGGAGATCGAGACCCTGCTGCCGCGTCTGGAGGAGGCGGGCATCGCCACCGGCCGGATCTATCGCGCGCCGGAGATGCTGGCCGATCCGCATTTCGCGGCCCGCGAGTCCATTGTCACCGTGCCGCATCCGGTCTTCGGCCAGGTGAAGATGCAGAACGCCTTTCCGCGCCTGTCGGAAACCCCGGGCGCGGTGCGCTGGACGGCCCCGACCCTCGGCGAGCACACCGATGCCGTCCTCAGAGAGGTGGCGGGACTGAGCGCCGACGCCATCGCCGGCCTGCGGGCGCGGAAAGTGCTTTGAAGGGGTAGAGCCGTCTGACCGCGGCTTCAAAAATCTCCGCTCTCCCCGGCGAAGGCCGGGGCCCAGGTTCAGCCTGAGCCTTTGGAGTGGATGCGCCATCGACCTCGTCAGGGTCGACAGCCTGTCTGGGTTCGATCTGGGTCCCGGCCTTCGCCGGGAAGAGCGGAATCAAAAGGCCCTAGTGCCGCCCGGTCACGTCGGCGATGGCCCGGGCGATCTGGTGCACATTGTAGGGCTTGCGGACGATCGGCGCGTCAAAGCCCATCGGGGCGGCCTTGTCGGCATAGCCGGTGGCGAACACGAACGGGCGGCCCTCGCGGCGCAGGATCTCGGCCACCGGCGCGACGGACTGGCCATTGAGGTCGGCGTCGAGCACCGCGACGTCGAAGTCCTGGTCGAGCATCGACAGGGCCTCGCCCAGTTCGGCCGCGCAACCGACCACCACCACCCCGGCATCTTCCAGCCCGGCTTCCAGTTCGAGGGCCAGGAGCAGGGAGTCCTCGACGATCAGAACCTTAAGGCCGGAAATGGCACCCGGCCGGATGTTTTCATCGGCGGCGATCAGGGTCTCGACGATCCGCTCGGGCGCGGCGGCCTTTTCCGGCTCCGGCGGCGGGCCGCTGGCCAGGGCCTCGGGCGCGGCCTGGATCAGGGCGCTGACCCCGCTGCGGCGATAGTCGATCCGGGCGCTGCCGCCCAGTTCACGGCCCACCACGTCCTCGACCAGGGTCGCGCCAAAGCCGCGACTGACCGGCTCGCTGGCGGGCGGGCCACCGCTTTCCAGCCATTCGAGGGCAAAGCCGCCCTCGGGCGACCGCCGCCAGACCACCTCGACCTTGCCGTTCTCGGTCGACAGGGCCCCGTACTTGACCGCATTGACCGCCAGTTCGTGCAGGGTGAGGGACAGGGCCGAGGCCGCGCGGGGCGTCAGGAACAGTTCGGGCCCGTCCCAGCGGGTCTGGGTCGGGGCCAGGCCGCCCAGCTCGGCGGCGGCGATCCGTGCCAGGGTGGCCCCCCGCCAGCGGGCGGCGCTGAGCAGGTCGTGGGCCGAGCTCATGGATTTCAGCCGGCCGGCAAAGGTCTTGAGGAATACGTCGAGGGACGACGACTTGCGGGCCGAATGGGCAGCCACGGACTGGACGACGGCCAGCAGGTTCTTGATGCGATGGTCCAGCTCGGCCAGCAGGCTCTCGCGCTGCTCGTCCTGCTGCTTGCGGTCGGTAATGTCCTGGATCACGCCGATCAGCCGGGTCGGATCTCCGGCCTCGTCGGCCATCATCACCCCGGCGGCGCGGTTCCATTGCACCCGGCCCTTGTCGTCAGGATTGCGGCGGAACTCGACCTCGTAGCGGCCGCGCTTGCGCAGCTGTTCGTCCACCCCCCGCTGGATCTCGGCCCGGTCGTCGGCATGGACATAGCGGAACAGGGCCTGGCCGTCCTCGGCGGGAATCACGCCGACGGGCAGGTTGGCGATCTTGGCCAGGCGCGGACTGATCCGGTAGATGTCGAGGGTGCGGTCCCATTCGAACTCGCCCAGGCTGGCCGCGCCAATGGCCAGGGCCAGACGTTCGGTGTCGAGCGAGCGAAGGCCGGTCGATGGCGCGATGGGCGGCTCGTGGAGCAGGGCGTCCATGGCCAGCGCCGCCAGATCAGTCAGGGCTTCAAGTGCCTCTGGGCCCGGCTCAGCGCGGGGACAGGCGTCCTCAACAGCCAGATAGCCCACGACGGGGCCGTCGGGATGGATCAGCGGCGCGCAGGCGAAGAACCCGCCAGGGCCATGGCCTAGACCGAGGGCAGCCAGGCCGGCGTCTGCGCCGACCATCTGGCCGAACAGGGGTTCGCGCCGGGCGATGAGCCGGTCGGCCGCCGAGCCGGCCCGCGGTCGAACGCTGTCGTGACCGCCGCCATAACTGGCCTTGCAATGCAGCTGGGTGCCGCCGATCAGCCACAGGCTGGCGCGCGGGACATGCAAACGGCCCGCCGCCAGTCGCATCAGGCGCGTGAAACGCGGATCGTCGCCGGGACGCTCAAAGGCCTTCAGCGCCTGGGTGGCGCGAAGCCTGCCGGCTTCCCTGTCGGCATCGGTTGTGGAACGGGCGTCGTCCATGCTTCGACCATAGACCGGCTTCGCGTCAGACGCGAGTGCTGATACAGATTCCGCAGTGGTGAAGCTTGGTCCCGCGCGCTATCATGGAACTGCTCGGCGGGGCTCCGCGTTCACCGGGCTGACAAACTGGCCGCCCGCCTTACGGGCCGCGTCAAGAACCGGAGATGACCATGCCTGCTGATGCGCTGAAGACCGCCGCCAAGGACGCCGAGAAGGTGAAGAGCGCAGCCGCTGCAGGCGTCGAACACGCTGAACAGAGCTTCGTCGAGGCCGCTGCTGCGGCCAAGGCCTCGCTGGCCGAAGCCGCCAAGCGCGTTGAAAAGTCGGTCGCCGAAGGCCTGGATACCCTGCGCGCCCAGAGCCGTACCTATTCCGACACCGCCGGCCAGCAACTGGACGACGCCCAGCGCTATGTCACCGAGCGGGTGCGTGAACGTCCCCTGACCGCCACCCTGGCCGGTCTCGGCGTGGGCGTGCTGATCGGGCTGCTGCTCGCCGGCAACCGCAACAGCAACCGGTGATTTTCGAAAAGACCCTGATGACGCTTGCAGCGGCGGCGGCCATAGCGGCCGCGGCCGCCGTCGGCGTATTCGCTGCCGCCTTCGCGCTCTATGCGGTCGTCGAGACCTGGCTGGGGCCGGCAGGAGCCGCCGCCGTGGTGGCGGCCGTGGCCGCCCTGATCGTGGCGGTCGCCGGCCTGCTGGCGGCCCGCAAGGCCGAGCATCGCCAGGCACCCCCGGCCGGCGCGACGCCGGACGCCTTCAGCTTCGCGGAAAAGGTCGTTGACGTGGTCAAGGACCGGCCCCTGCTGTCGCTCGGCGCGGCCCTGGCGGCCGGTGTCTTCGCGCTGAAAAATCCGACCCTGACGGCGGCCGTTGCCAAGGCCTTCATGGAAACCCGGCAACCGCCCCGCTAGATCCCCGTTCGGCGTTCCCATCCTCCCCCTCCCCCCTCCAGGGAACGCCTTCCCATGGAGTAAACATGTATAAGCTGCCCGAGCTTCCCTATGCCTATGAGGCACTGGAGCCGATCGTTTCGGCCAACACCCTCCACTTCCACCACGACAAGCACCATGCGGCCTATGTGACGGCGCTGAACGGCCTGCTGGACGGAAACGACCAGGGCAATCTGGAGGCCGTCATCCGCGCCGCCGGGCTGGGCAAGGTGTTCAACAATGCCGCCCAGGCCTGGAACCACGCCTTTTTCTGGGACGCCATGAGCCCGGACAAGACCGCGCCCGGTGCAGACCTGGCGGCGGCGATCAGCCAGACCTTTGGCGACATGGCCGGCCTGAAGACCGCCTTCGTCACCGAGGGTGTCGGCCATTTCGCTTCGGGCTGGGTCTGGCTGGTCGTCGAAGGCGGCACCCTGAAGATCATCTCGACCCATGATGCGGCCACCACCGTGACCCAGGACGGCGTGACCCCGCTGCTGGTCTGCGACGTCTGGGAGCACGCCTACTATCTGGACCACCAGAACAATCGGAAGGGCTTCCTCGAAGCCTGGTTCGACAGCATGGCCAACTGGTCCCTCGCCGACCGACAGTTCGCGGCGGCCAAGGGCGAGGGCGAGGCCTGGGCCTATCCGGCTCCGCAATAGCCCAACAGACGGCGACGGCGCGGCCCCCGGGTCGCGCCGTTTTGCGGGTCAGGCCGCCGGCCGTCGATCAAAGGCCCAGCTGCGCCAGACCGTGAAATCCGCCTTGCCGAAGGCCAGGGCCGTCACGCGGATTTCGCTAGGATCGATCTCGATCAGGTTGAAGCTGGGCGGCACGCCCCGCTCGCGCAGGGACAGGGTACCGGACACCACGGCCAGGGTCCGGCCATCGCCGAACGGATAGGGTGCCGCGAAGGGCGTATGGATATGGCCCGACAGCACCAGATCGGCACCGGCCGCCGTCAGGTGGCGGGCGGCGCGGCGACCACCGTGCACCTCACTGCTCATCGGCTCGCCGGTCAGTTCCATCAGGGGATGATGGCAGACGACAATCCGGACATCCCCCGCCGCTGTGGCCAGCCGGCCTTCGAGGTGGCGGATCTGGCGGACCGAGATCGCGCCCTTGGACCAGTTCCAGCGCAGCTGTGCGCGGCGGGCAGTATTGACGCCGAAGACCGACAGGCCCGGCGTCTGCCAGACGGCACCGTCGGCGATCCCGAACCGGGCCTCATAGCGCCGCCAGGGCGTGATCAGGCGCTCGACCAGCTCGCCGGGACCGGCATAGGGGGTGTCATGATTGCCCGGCGTAGCGAACAGGGGGCCGGGCGCGCGGTCCAGCCAGGCCCGGGCGGCGGCGAACTCCGTCTTCGCGCCGTCGCGGGTCAGGTCACCGGCCACCACCAGCAGGTCGGGCTTCTCCTGGTGAAACCAGGCGAGGGCCGCCTCGACCGCCGCCGGGTTCTCGCCGCCGAAATGCAGGTCCGACACCTGGATGATCCTGAAGGTCCTGGTCACGCGGGCAGGGACACGGCCCGGAAGGCCCTGGGGCGAAAGCGGATCTGGACCTCGGAGGGCAGCCGGATCGGCTCGCCGTCCAGAATGGCGGGGATCTGACCGGCGGCCCACACCCGTCCCACCCGGCAGCGCTCGACCCTGACCGAGGGATCATCGCGCCAGTCGCCGGTCAGGGCACTGAAGCCCAGGCGAAAGGCCTCGATGGCATTGGCCGGATCCAGGGCCGCCGCCTCCAGGGCCCGTTCGTCCTCGTCCAGGCCCAAGGAGACCAGGGGACACATCAGGGTCAGGGCCTCGGTCTTCTGTCGGGGCCGGCCATCCAGGGAAAAGCGCAACCGGCCGGAAAAGGCCCGCCGAAAGGCGCGCTGGGCCCGTTGCAGGGTCAGACCCAGCTTGCCCGCCCGAGCCGCCTCGCGGGCGTCGGCCCACAGGGCCGGGCTGCCGAGGATCGCCGCCACAAAGAACAGGTGCCCGTCGACCTCGCCGCCGGAGACCATGCGCGGCGTCCCTTCGGCCAGGCAGGCCGCCATGGCCTCGGGCCAGGAGCGGTCGCCATAGAAGGCGCGCGGCAGCATGTTCATGGTCCCGCCGGGCAGGGGGGCGATGGGCGGACCGTCCGGCCCCGACAGTTCGGCCGCCGCCCGCGCCGTGCCGTCGCCGGCGATCAGATAGATCGCGTCCGGGCCGGAATCGATTACCTCGCGCAGACAGGCCAGCAGGTCGTCGCCGGGCACATGCACCGACCCGGCCACGCCATGGTCGGCCAGGATGCGCTCGGCGATGGCCGGCGCATCGGTCCCGACGGAGCCGGCCGCGACATTGGCGATGATCTCGATGCGCTGCATGGCTGCTCCGTTGCAAGGCCCCGGTCTCTAACGGCCAAGCTTTGCAGGGGTTCCTGCCAAAGAGGGCTGGCTCCGTGCGCCGCAGGGCTGCCGGACGGTCGGAACAGGTGTGGGGGGTGCGGAGGCAGCAGGCCAGCTTGCGCTGACCTCAAGTCGGGGGGGCGTCGCCGCCTCCGCATCATCAAAACGCGATGGCGGAAGCCTGGTTCCCCAAACGGTCACTTTTTCCGGGCGGGGGAACGCGGCTCGGACAAGGCCGCCCGTCCAGCCCGGCCACGGAACAGGGCGGGGCTGCGAACGTTGTCTGGGTGACGGTCAACCGGGCCGTTGGTGAAGCAAGAGAGCGTATCGTGACCAGTCGCGACCGGGCCGAACAGGGCGGGATGATTTTTTACACGCTGCCGACCCGACGCCAGAGAGCGGCCAGAACCCGCTTCCTGGCGCTGATGGTGATCGCGGCCATGGCGCTGTCGGCCGGGGTTATCCAGGCCTTCAATTCGCGACCGCCGCCGGTCGAGATCCTCGCCTTTGCCCCGACCTAATGACAGTAACAAGGAGTACCCCATGACTGCCGAGATTCAACCAAGTCCGCCCCGCCTCAACGCCACCCGGGCGCGACAGGGCCGCTGGGGACAGCACATCTTCTGGATCCTGGTCGTCTCGACCGTCCTGGCGGCCCTCGCCCTGTTCGGGGCATGGGGCTTCCGCGCCGATGATCTGGCGTCGGTCGAACACAACAACGGCGTCAAGAGCCCGGCCGAGGCCCAACGCTATGACACGCCGCAAAGCGCGGCGCGCCAGAGACCTGCCGGCTGAGTCCGGCCCGATCGCCTCTTCCCGGTCACCAACGGCTCGCCTCGCGGGTGGCCGTTGGTGACATCGGGATCAGGCGGCCTTGCGGCTGCGGCGGGGATGGAAGAACAGCGCCTGGCCGATCGCCGCCTTCACCGTCTCCGGCTGGAAGGGCTTGGTGATCAGGAAGGTGGGTTCCGGCCGCTCACCGGTCAGCAGGCGCTCGGGGAAGGCCGTGATGAAGATCACCGGCACGTCGAGACGGGCCAGGATGTCCTTGACTGCGTCGATGCCGGACGAGCCGTCGGCCAGCTGGATGTCGGCCAGGACCAGGCCCGGCATCTGGCGCGACACGGCCTCCAGAGCTTCACTGCGGGTGGCGGCGATATCAGTGACCTCATGGCCCAGTTCGCGCACCAGGGCCTCGATGTCCGCGGCGATCACCGGTTCGTCTTCGATGATCAGCACGGTGGTGGCCAGTTCGGCGTCGATCTCGGTCTGGGCCTCCGAGATGAGGCGCTCGACGTCGCCGAAGGCGCAGCCGAGAATCTGGGCGGCCTCGGTCGGGGTGAAGCCTTCCAGGGCGGTGAGCAGGAAGGCCTGGCGCGAGCGCGGCGCGATCCGCATCAGCCGCTGTGAGGCGTCATCGGCGGGCGAGGCGCGATCGTCCTGGCGGGCCTCAAGCTGGGCACCGGTCGACAGCCAGATCGCGTGGAAGACGTGATAGAGCGCGACGCGGGGCGACAGGCCTGCGTCCAGCGAGCGGTCGCCGGAGGCCAGGGCCTCAAGCGCGACCCGGACATAGTGATCGCCGGTGGCCTGGTCGCCGGTCAGGGCGCGGGCGTAGCGACGAATATAAGGCAGATGCGGTGCCAGCCGGGCAAGCAGACTCATGACCCCTCCCGATGCGGTGTCGTCGTAAAGAATGCGAAGTCATGACCAAGCTGGGCCATTCCAACCCGACTAGAACGCGGTCTTGGGAAGCCGGTTCCGCCTTTTGTGGAATTTTGCCAATCTAGGGCCAAGCTTGTGGAACCCGATACGGAAACTCGCGTTGTCGTCTGGCAGGACCATAATCGGCCAAAGGGGGCGGACACCGCAGGTTTGCGGTGTCGTCGAGGACATGATCGAACACGTACCCATGGAAGATCACCGCATGCGCGGCACCGCGCTGGACGAAACGCGCCTGCGCCAGCAGGCCATCGGCGTGAAGCTGCGCCAGATGTTCGACGAGGTCGTCAATGAGGCGGTCCCGGACGAATTCCTCGAGATCCTGCGAAAGGCAGACCAGCCGGCCGGCGAGCCATGAGCCCGCCGGACACCGAAGCCCAGGTCGGTCGCTCGCCCTTTGACCCGCCGCGCGATCAGGCCTTCAAGCGCGAGCTGGTGAAGCTGATTCCCCATCTGCGGGCCTTTGCCCGGACCCTGACCGGGGATCCGACCGCTGCCGACGACCTGGCCCAGGACGCCATGATGAAGGCCTGGGACGCGCGGGCCAGCTTCCAGCTGGGCACCAATATGAAGGCCTGGACCTTCATGATCCTGCGCAACCAGTTCTATTCCGAAAAGCGGCGGTCCTGGCGTCAGAGCCAGCTGGACCAGGAAGCCGCCGAGCGGACCCTGGTGGCGGTCGATGACCCGGAGGCCCCGGTCGCCCTGGACGAACTGCGTCTGAGCCTGGCCATGCTGCCGGCCGAGCAGCGGGAAGCCCTGATCCTGGTCGGGGCCGGTGGCTTTGCCTATGAAGAGGCCGCCGCGATCTGCGGCTGCGCGGTGGGCACGGTCAAAAGCCGGGTGAGCCGGGCCCGTCGGGCGTTGCAGGCCATTCTCGAGGCCGGGGCCTATGATCGCGACGGCCGATCGGCGGGCGAGGCCATGGGTTCGATCCTGGCCGATGCGGAGCGCCTGAGCTCCCTGCGGTGAGAGCCTTTCGTCGCCCGGGCGCGGAGGCTGTAAACTCGATCCGCGTGCGGCTGGCGGTGGCCCTGTTTATCGCCCTGCTGCCGGTGCTGTTGCTGGGCGGACTGCAATCGGTCTTTGCCTTTCGGGCCGAGGCGGATCTGCGCCGGCAAAGCCTGGAACTGGCCGCCGGCCGCAGTGCGGCCATTGCCCGGGCCCGGATCGAGGCGGCCGGGGTTCTGCTCCAGACCCTGGGTCCCGGCTCGGTGGGCCTGGAATGCGCCCAGCGCCTGGCCGATGTGCGCAAGCGCCTGCCGGGCTATGCCAATCTGGTGCGGTTCGACGCCCGGGGCCGGGTGGTCTGCGCCGCCGGAACCACGCCCCTCGACCGCCAGAGGGCCGGACGGATCTGGTTCCGCGAACTGGCGGCCGGTTCCAGCCTGGTGGTGGCCAGTTCGCCGGGTGCTGTCTATGCGACCGAACCGTCTGTGGTCGCCGCCGTGCGAGCCGATGGACCGGACCGCCGGTTCGACGGGGCCATGGTCGCGGTCCTGACCCTGCGCAGCCTGCGTCTCGAAACGGCGAACCGCTTCATGCCCGAAGGGGCCGAGATCGCCCTGGCCGACTCGCATGGGGCGGTGTTTGCCTCCACCGAGGCCGGGGCCTTCGACACGCCGCCCCAGGGCTGGCGGGAGACGGCCTATCAGCGCGGGGCGGTCCAGTGGTCCGGCCAGGATCGTCAGAACCGCCGCCGGGTCTATTCCGCCGCGCCCCTGACCGAGAGCGGGGTTTTTGTCCTGCTGTCGGCCCCCTCGCCAGGCCTGCTGTCCTGGACCTGGATCAATCCGATCTCGCGCCTGATCTTGCCCCTGCTCGCCTTTGGCCTCGCCCTGGGGGCGGTGCTCTATGCCGCCGAGCGCGCGGTGATCCGCTGGATCGTCTATTTGCAGCGGGTGGCCGCCATCTATGCCCGGGGGCGTTTCACCGTTCGGCCCCTGCAGGCCAAGCGGGCCCCGCCCGAGATCCGCGAACTGGCCGCCACCCTCGACGACATGGCCGCGGCCATCGTCGCTCGGGATGCCTCGCTGATGGACAGCCTGGCCGAGAAGGACGCGCTGATGCGCGAGATCCATCACCGGGTGAAGAACAACCTGCAGATCATCACCTCCCTGCTCAACCTGCAGCAGCGCGCCCTGGCTGATCCGGCCGCCCGGGCGGCGATGAACGACACCCGCCAGCGGATTACCGCCCTGGCCCAGATATATCGGGCCCTCTATCACGGGCCCAATCTGAAGCAGGTGGACCTGCGCGCCTTTCTCGAGGAGCTGACGGCGCAGTTGCTGATCGGCGAGCGGTCCGGGACCGGCTGCGTGCACACCCGGGTCCATGCCGACCCCCTGGTCATCGATCCCGATCGCCTGGCCCCCATTGCCCTCTTTGCCGTCGAGGCGATCTCCAACGCCCGGAAACATGCCTTCGCCGACCGGGGCGGGACCCTGTCGGTGCATTTCGTCGTGCGCGGCGAAGAGGCCGAACTGTCGATCGGCGACGACGGCCCCGGCCTGCTGGAAGGGCTGGGCGAGGGGGTTGGCCGTACCCTGATGACCGCCTTTGCCCGTCAGCTTCGCGGCCAGGTCAGTTTTGAAGCCAGCCCCGGGGGCGGCCTGCTCGTCCGCCTGGTCTTCCCGACGCCGCAGCTTCCGGCCCAGTCCGGAACCTAGCGTCACCGGGGGCGTTGTCAGGGGCGACACTAGGTCCCAGGCCCAAACGGGCCAGTCCACCGGAGAACATCATGCGCAAGTTCATCATCCTGGCCGCTCTCGCCGCCAGCCTGTCGGTCGCTGCCTGCAATACCGTCGAAGGCGCCGGCAAGGATGTCTCATCGGCCGGCAAGGCGGTCACCGACATGGCCAAAGACGCCAAGAACTAGGACCTCCGCGTCCGGGACACGATCAGGCTCGCAACGCCCCGGGGCGTTGCGGGCCTTTTTTCTGGGATGAACCGGCCTCAGGCCGCCGCTTCGGCCTGGTGGTCGGACCGGCGGACAAAGACCCCGGCCTGGTCTGAAGCTTCGAACAGCTCTGTGGCGGCGAAGGGCAAGGCATCGTCCGGGCCCAGCACCAGGACCCCGTCATCGGCCAGGCGCGCGGTCAGGCTTTCGATGATCCGGCCATGATACGAGGGCTCAAGGCCGTCCAGCACATGGCGCAGCAGGATCACATCGAACCGGCCGAGGGCGGACAGGTCGCTGAGCAGGTTGATCCGCTTCCAGCGCACGGACTGACGAATGCGCGGCGAGATCTCCCAGGTGTCGTCCTGGTTGGCGAAGTGCTTGACCAGCTGGGCGATGGGCAGGCCGCGCTGGACCTCGAACTGGGTGTAGAGGCCGCTCTGGGCCTTTTCCAGGCAGCGTTCCGACAGGTCGGAGCCGAAGAATTCGAATTTCGCGCCTGGCTCGACATCGCGGCAGTCACCGGCCGCCATGGCCAGGGAATAGACCTCCTGGCCAGTCGAACAGGCAGCGCTCCACAGCCGGATCGGCTGGTCGCGACGGGCTCTGGACAGGGTCGGGAGCACCGTGTCGCGCAGATGGGCAAAGACCGCGCGGTCGCGGAAGAACTGGGTCTCGTTGAAGGTCAGGGCCTCGATGACCGCCCAGATCAGGCGCTCCTCGCGTTTGCTGCGCAGGGTGGCCATCAGGGCATCGATCGAATCGAAGCCTTCGCGGCGAGCCAGGGGAGCCAGGCGGCTTTCGACCACATAGGTCTTGTCGACATCGATGTGGAGGCCGGCGCGGGCGCGGCCGAGGGCGGCCAGGAGTTCCATGTCTTCGGACGTCACAGCAGGCCCGCCTCGGCGAACTTCGCCGCGATGATCTCGCCGTCAAACGGCTTCATGATATATTCGTTGGCTCCGGCCTCAAGGGCCGTGCGGATATGGTCGACGTCGTTCTCGACCGTGCAGAACACCACGGTCGGGGTGTCGCCACCCGGCTCGTTGCGCAGCTGGCGCAGGAATTCGATGCCGTTCATCACCGGCATGTTCCAGTCGAGCAGGACAGCATCAGGCATGGCGGCGCGACACCACGCGAGGGCCTCCATGCCATCGGCGGCCTCGGCGATCTCAAAGCCGATGTCCTCGAGGACTCGGCGGGCAACCTTGCGGATCACCCGGCTGTCGTCGACCACCAGACAGGTCTTCACGGCATGCTCCAATCCCAGACGCCCATCGTCGGGCGCCGAGGTTAAGGAGCGGTGAGCATGAGCCCCGAAAGGCGCGCTAGCCTGTGGATCAGGGTCAGGCCGGGACCCAGCAGGCCAGGCTGATGCGATCCTCGGCCGCCTCGACGGCGACCTGGCCGCCCGCGGCCCGCACCAGGGCGTGCAGATAGGCCGCCTGCACCCAGGGTCCGCCGAGCCCTTCGGTCAGGGCCTCGCCGCGCAGGCCGGCCAGGACCTCGGGCCGCAGGCGGGCGCGGTTGCCGACGGCGTCGGCGGTGATCAGGAACCGGCCCTCGGCCGTGATCCCCTTCAGGGTGGCGATGCCACCGGCCGGCAGGGCGCTGGCGGCCAGCTGGGCGATATTGAGCACCGCCCGGGCCGCAGCCTTGTTGATCGCCTGGGATTCGATGGCCCAGACCATCTGGGGCCGCACATGGTCGAACACGCCCTGGGCCAGTTTTTCGAGCTCGCGCGAGTCGAAGGCCTCCGCCGAGGCCGAGGCCCCGAAGGCGACGCGGCAGAACTGCAGCAGGTCGGCCAGCTTGCGGGCCGAGGAGGAGATCAGGCTCATGGCGTCTTCGCGCATGTCCTGGGCCGAAGGGTCTTCGAGCAGGTCGAGGCCCGAGACGATGGCGCTGGCCGGACTGATGAAGTCGTGACACAGGCGGGCGGCCAGCATGGCGGCGAAGTCCGGCCCGTTGACGTCAACGGTCGTGGTCGGGGCGGGCTCGAGGGGCGTGTCGGTCATGGGGCCGGAGTTTGGCGTGATTTGAGGCTTTGGCAAACCGGTCGCGCGGCTTATCAGGGCTGCGTCATGGATCCGTTTCTCGAGCCTGGCGTCCTGGTACGCCACCCTGACCAGCCCGACTGGGGCCTGGGACAGGTGCAGTCGGTGATCGGCCATCGCGTGACCGTCAATTTCGAAGACGCCGGCAAGCAGACGATCGACGCCCAGCGCGTGACCCTCGTCTATGTCGGCGACGACCCCAGAGGGTCGTGATGAGAGGAAGTTTTATGGCCGCGTCCGACCTGTCACCCGCCGACCTGCCCCTTGCGGACTGGGGCCGGGCGCTCGCCCTGATCTGCGAGGAGGCCGCGACGGTCATCCTGCCGTTCTGGCAGACGGAGCTGAATGTCGAGCACAAGGCCGATTCCAGCCCGGTGACCGAGGCCGACAAGGCCGGCGAGATCCTGATCCTCAAGCGGCTGGCCGAGGTCTTCCCCGGCGTGCCGACGGTGTCGGAAGAGCATGCCAGCGAATATGGCGCGCCGGAGGATATCGGCCCGCGCTTCTTCCTGGTCGATCCCGTTGACGGCACCAAGGCCTTCGTGCGCGGTGATCCTAGCTTTACGGTCAATATCGGCCTGATCGAGAACGGTGTGCCGGTGGCGGGGGCGATCGTGGCCCCGGCCACGGGCGAAGCCTGGTTCACCACCGCCGACGGGGTGCTCAAGCGCCAGGCTCCTGGCGGTGCTGACGCCCCGGTCCAGGTCCGCCCCTGGCCGCAGGGCGCGGCCGTGGCCCTGGTCAGCCATACGATGAAGCCGGAACGCGCCGCGGAACTGGCGGCCCAGTACGGTTTTGACCTGCGCACGCCGATGGACAGCTCGATCAAGATGTGTCGCATCGCCGAGGGATCGGCTGACATCTATCCGCGCCATGGTCCGACCATGGAATGGGATACGGCGGCCGGCCACGCGATCCTGGTCGCGGCCGGCGGCCGGTTCACCGCACCGGACGGCGAGGCCTTTGTTTATGGCAAGGCCGACCAGGGATTCCGCAACGGCTGGTTCGTGGCGCGGGGTAAATAACAGCCCTCTCCTTATGGGAGAGGGTCTTCTATTCGCGACTCCGTCGTCAGGATGGTCCCGGCGGAGGCGGCGATGATGCAGCCTATGGCCAGCCATTGCAGCGGGGCCAGGCGTTCGCCCAGCAGGGCCAGGCCGGCCAGGGCTCCGACCGCCGGTTCGGCGCTGAGCATGACGCCGAAGCTGCGCTTGGGGATGCCCTTCATGGCGATCATTTCCAGGGAGTAGGGGATGGCACTCGACAGCACCGCCACCATCAGTCCCATCAGCAGCCAGCGCGGATGGAACAGCTCGGCGCCGGCGCTGACCAGGCCGACGGGCACGACGATCAGGGCCGCCGTGCTCATGCCCAGGGCCACGGTACGGCCCGCATGCAGATGGCCGGTGCGCTTGCCCAGCACGATATAAAGCGCCCACATCACCGCCGCCGCCCCGGCAAAGCCGACCCCGACCGGGTCCAGGCTGCCGGCTCCGGCCTTCAGGGGCAGAAGCAGCAGCAGGCCCAGGACCGCCAGGCTGATCCAGACGAAATGGATGAGCTTGCGCGAATACAGCAGGGCCAGACCCAGGGGCCCGGTGAACTCGATGGCGATGGCCAGGCCCAGGGGGATGGTCCGCAGCGACATGTAGAAGCAGAGGTTCATCAGACCGATGACCGCGCCATAGAGCGCCACCGTCTTCAGGTCGGTCCGGGTCAGGGGGTGGCGCCAGGGCCGCCAGAGCGCCAGCAGCACCAGGGCGGAGAAACCGACCCGGTAGGCCGTGGTGCCCGTGGCCCCGATGGCGGGAAACAGCTGCTTGGCGAAGGAGGTCCCGACGCACAGCGTCACGATCGCCCCGAACAGGGCGGCATAGGGGGTGATGGATTTGAGGGTCAGCCCGGACATGGGCCGTTCTTAGGGAACCTGGGGCGGTGGTTCCAGTCAGCAGATCCTCCCCTTCTGGGGGAGGTGGCCCAAAGGGCCGGAGGGGGCTAGCGCGGCCTTCGCCCAACTGGCCCCCTCCGTCGCCTTTGGCGACACCTCCCCCTGAGGGGGAGGAGCTTTCTCAATCGCTACTTTTTCATCCAGCCGCCGTCGAGCGGCTTCCAGTAGTAGCCCGGGGCCAGGCGGCTGTAGAGTTGCTTGGCGGTGGCCTGGCCAGCGGCTTCGGGGGTCACGCCGGTGCGGGCGGCGATCTCCTTGTAGGCGGCGGCACGGCCGATATTGATCTCGGCGACCGAGGCGCGCAGGGCGTCGTCGCCCCCGGCCACGATACCGAGATAGCCGTCGGCCTGTTCACCCACCACGCCGGCCGCCTTGGCGGCGTCAACAGTGGCCTTGGCGGCGGAGGACTGGGCCAGGACGGCGCCTGTGCCCAGAGCGGACAGGGTCAGGCCCAGGGCCAGAACCGTCAGTGTCTTGCGCATCATCTCGGGTCCAGTCCTAGAACAGGTTGGGGTTTTGCTGGATCAGGCTCTGGACTTCCTTGTCCAGGCGCACCCGGACGTCGGCGTCCAGCTTGGCGTAGATATTGATCGGGTCGACCTTGACGCGGATCGTCGGCGTGCAGGCGGCCAGCGCCCCTGTCGCGATCAGGCCCAATAGCAGGGCGCGCTTCTTCATGCGGGTGTCTCCAAGTTCGGGTGGACGGTGACCGGTCATGGCTGAACCGGGTCTGAACGGGTCTCGTTTGGGTCTTCACCCCGGTAGGCGCGTCGCCAGGCCGCCAGCAGGTCATCGAGATTCAGCGAGGTGTCGAGGGTCAGGTCGACGGGCGTCCTGGCCGGCAGGGCGATGCGCTTGTTGAACGCCTTGCCGCGCAAAAGGTCCAGCAATCCGATCCGGGCCTTTTCAGCGACCTTGGGATCGTGCTCGCCCTTGATGTGGAACAGGATCGCCAGCCGCCCCTGGTCGGTGCTGTTGACGCTGGCCTCCAGGGTCGTGAACGACAGGTTCTCCATGGCCTGATAGGCGAAGTCCTGAATGGCATTGACGGGGGCTGCGGCCGGGGCGGGCGCGCCGGGACTGTCGCCGCCCGGGGCCTGGACCCCGGCCTGAACCCCGCTCAGGGCTGCGCGCGACAGGGCCAGGCGGCCGGGCTGGATGGCGGTGATCCGGCCCTCAAGCAGGCGAAAACCCTTGGGGCCGAGCTCGAACGGCAAGCGACCGTCAACGACCGCGTCGAGCTGGATCTTCTCGACCAGGGACGAGGCGGCGATCAGTTCGCCCAGATCCATGTGCTGGACGACAATCACCCCCCGGATCGGCCGGCCCGGCTCCAGGGAGACCTCGGTCGGCTCGATCGAGACCCGGCCCTTGGCGGCCTCGAACACGGCCGAGTCGATCTGCAGCGCCTCGGACCCGAGGCGGAAGGCGGCGGCGAACCCGTCCAGCGGCACGAAGGCGTCGATCCGGCTGACCCTCAGCCTCTGGTCGGGCGCACTGACCAGGGGCGCCAGGCTGGTGAAGTCGATCTTGCCCTGCAGGTCGGCCACGACGCCGATCGGGCTGGTGAAGTCGAGCGGGCCGACCGAAAGCCGTCCCGAGCTCCGCATGCCGTCGGCGTCCCAGACGAACAGGCCGGTCAGGCTGGCGGGACCGGTGGCCTGTCTTGCCCCGGCGGCCAGCGGCGACAGTTCGCCGGGTTGCAGGCCGTCCGGCTGGAAGGCCAGTCTGGAGGCATCGAGCTCGGCCCGGCCTCGCGCCTGGGCGACGTCGTGGCGCAGGGTGATTCGGCCCAGGGGCTGGCCGAGGGGGGTGGCGGCGTCGAGGCCGCCGGTCCACAGGCCGTTCGACAGGGCGAGGCGACCGGTGGTCCGGATCGGATTGAACCGCCGGCCTTCGGCGACATCGCGCAATGTGCCCTGATCCAGGCGAACCTCGGCGCGCATCGGTCCGCCGGCATTGTCGGCGCTCAGGCTGCCGGCCCCGCCCTCGACGGCCGCCTGGGCCTCGTCCAGCGAGACGGTCAGGTCGCTGAAGCGGGCGGCGGTGGTCCAGAGACCGCCCTCCACGGTGAGTAGGGGCCCGGACCCGGGACAGAGGGTCGCGCCGGGGTGCGACAGCGGCGTATCCCCCATGCGCAGGCGCACGGCGGTCAGGGGCTGGCAACGGGCCAGGGTGAAGGTAGCGCGCGACCCCGAAACCTTGGCCAGGCCCTCGACCCGTCCGGCCAGGCCTTGGAGGGGCGCGATATCGAACTGGTCGCCGGCCAGGGCGAGGGGGGCGCTCAGGACAAGGCCGTCCCAGCGCCAGTCCGGCACCTCAAGGTCCAGGCTGGGCAGGCCGCCGCCGGACAGGCTGGCGACCAGGTTGCCGTGCATCCGGCCGTCTGCCGCGTCCAGCAGCGGACCCCGGGGCGCGGCGAGGCTGGCCCGAACGCCCGGCGCGGCGTTCAGGCTGATCGGCCGGCTCAGGCCAAGACGGGTGCGGCCGTCGCCCAGGGTCAGGCTCAGGCCCGGGGCCTTGAGCGCGAAGGTCTGCAGGGCCTGGGTGGCGGCGCGGGCATCGGCGGGATCAGGCAGGGCACCGGCCAGGCGTTCGGCGTCGGGCCGGGACAGGCCGCTATCGGCCTCCGCCGACCCGGTCAGGTTCAGGTCCGGTCTGCGCAGGAGGCCATCGGTCCGTCCCCGGGCCTCGACCACCAGGCTGGTGAGGGCCAGGCTGCCGCGGGCCGCGCGGCTGGCCCCCAACTGCAGGGCCAGGGGGCCGCTGGCCCGCAGCCCGTCCGGCTCGGCGGCCAGGCTCAGGTCGGACAGCTGCAGCTGCCCCGCCGCCTCCCTCAGGGCGATGCCGCCGGCCAGGGCCTGTCCGGCCTCGGCCTGGACCTGGCCACGGCCCCGGGCGGCGATCCTCCCGTCCAGGCGCTCGGCCACCACCTGATCAAAATCGAGGCCGAGGCCGATCTCGCGGGCCTCCAGACCGGGGGCCTGCAGGGCCTGGCCATGGGCCTCGCCGACCATCCGGCCGCTGAAACGGGGCTGGGTCAGGGACCCGTCCAGGGTGCCGATCAGGGCCAGGCTGGCCGCCGCCCTGTCGCTGCGGATCGCGGCCGTCCGGGTCGAGCCGGCCTTGATCATGGCGCGCAGTTCTGCCGGGCCCCTGGCCGAGCGGGTCGTCAGGTCGGGATAGGCGATTTCGGCGTCGATCTGGCCCTGGGCGTCTTCCAGTTCGACCGTCTCGGCGACCAGGGCGTCGAGGTCGAAGCGGGCGGTGAGGGCCAGGCGGTCGCCGCGCTTGCGGGCCGTCAGCAGGGCGCCGCGCGCCTCGACCAGCAGCTGGTCGGTGACATAGCGCGCGCGACCCAGCCGTCCGTCGAGGCGCAGAAGCTGGCCGTTGTCGAGGCTGGCATCGCCGGTCAGGCGGACCAGGCCGCCGGGTGTGCGCAGGTCGAGGCGGGCATTCTCGACCAGGATGGCGGGCCCGCCGGGCCCGGACCGGCGCGGGGCCTTCAGCAGGTCGTTGACCAGGGGCTGCAGCGGGCCAAGGTCGAGACCCCGATCGGTCAGCCTGGCCTTCAGGCGCGGCCGAACCAGGCGCAAAGCGCGGGTTTCAAGGGCAAGGCCGCTGCCCAGTTTCGCCCCGGCCATCCAGGGCGCGCGCAGGTCATAGGCGACCTCGATCCGCTCGGCCGTGAAGCTGGGATCGTTACGGGGCCCCAGCCGCACCGAGCCCGTAAAACCGCTGGCGTCGAGGTCGTCGACCGTGATCACGGCGTCGACACCGTGGGTCCGCAGCCAGCTCTGGGCCAGGTCGCGACTGATCTCGCGCCGGCCGCCATGGATCAGCAGGCCGACGGCGATCACGCCCAGCATCGACAGCGAAACGGCCTCAAGCCCGGCCTCGACCCACCACGCAGAGCGCCGCCGCCCCGGCAGGGGCGGTGGCCCGTCCGGGCTAGAGGGGGCAGGTTGGGTCGTCGGCTCGGCCATCAGGTCCTGGTCTGAATGCAAGCCCCCCCGGCTCTGGTTCCTGTCTAGAGGGCCGAGCCTAGCGACGAAAGCCCAGAACATCCTGCATGTCATAGTGTCCGGGCGGCTGGCTGACGGCCCAGACCGCCGCGGCCACGGCCCCGCGGGCAAACAGGCCGCGGTCAGAGGCCGAGTGCGACAGGGTCAGGACCTCTTCCTCGCCGGCGAAGAGCACGCTGTGCTCGCCGATGATGCCGCCGCCGCGCACGACCGAAAAGCCGATGTCGCCTTCGGTGCGGGGCCCGGTGACGCCGTCGCGGCCCCGGTCGGACACCGCCTCCAGATCGACCCCGCGGCCCTCGGCGGCGGCCTGGCCCAGCATCAGGGCCGTGCCCGAGGGGGCGTCGATCTTGCGCTTGTGATGGGCCTCGAAGACCTCGATGTCCCACTCGCTGGCCGGCAGGGCTGCGGCAGCCTGTTTCACCAGGCCCATCAGCATGTTGACGCCCAGAGAATAGTTGCCCGAGCGGACGATGGCGATCTTGGTCGCTGCCACGTCGATGCGGGCGATCTGGTCGGGGGTAAAGCCGGTCGAGCCGATCACCACGGCCGGTCCGCCGCGCGCCGCACAGGCCTCGGCCAGCAGCACCGAGGCCTCGGGCAGGGTGAAGTCGATCACCGCCTGGGCGGCCTCGAGGGCGACGTCGCGCGTCACCAGGTCCTCGCCGGTCGCCTCGGGACGGTCGAAGCGGGCCACGGCACGGGCCAGGGCGTGGCCGTCCAGGGTTCTGGCGACGGCCTGGCCCATGCGGCCCAGGGCCCCGGCAATGGCGATGTTCACGGGCTTGGTCATGAGTGCCTAGTCACCCATTCTGCGGGCCCCGGTCAATCGCGGATCGACGTCGCGACACGGGCCTGGCCGGCCGGAAGGCCAAGCCCAACAAGCGTTTGCGCCCGTTTTTATCCCGCACGGCAGGTTGTGAGGCCGGAATCCCGCCGCTACGGTGTCGTCACATAAGGGCGCTCCGCATCGACCGGCTCGTCCCCTCCACTGTCATGCAGGACGGAAACGCGGGTTATGAGCGACACCGAGAAGAAGACCTTCACCGACGCTGAAGCGCTGGCCTTCCACCGCTACCCGACCCCCGGCAAGATCGCCATCGTCCCGACCAAGCCGATGGCCACCCAGCGCGACCTGTCCCTGGCCTATTCGCCAGGCGTCGCCGTTCCGGTCCATGCCATCGCCGCCGATCCGGACATGGCCTATGAATATACCTCCAAGGGCAATCTGGTCGCCGTGATCTCCAACGGCACCGCCATCCTCGGCCTCGGCGACCTCGGGGCCCTGGCCTCCAAGCCGGTGATGGAGGGCAAGAGCGTCCTCTTCAAGCGCTTCGGTGACGTCGACTCGATCGATATCGAGATCACCACCAAGGACGCCGACGAGATCATCACGGTGGTCAAAAATATCGGCGTCACCTTCGGCGGCATCAATCTGGAGGACATCAAGAGCCCCGAATGTTTCCGCATCGAGACCGAGCTGCAGGAGCTGCTCGACATCCCGGTGTTCCATGACGATCAGCACGGCACGGCGATCATCTGCGCCGCCGGCCTGATCAATGCCTGCCACATCACCGGCAAGCGGCTGGAGGACGTCAAGGTCGTGCTCAACGGTCCGGGCGCGGCCGGCATCGCCTCGATGGAACTGATCAAGGCCATGGGCGTGAGGGCCGAGAACGTCATCGCCGTCGATTCCAAGGGCGTGCTCTATCGCGGCCGCACCGAGGGCATGAACCAGTGGAAGAGCGCCCACGCGGTCGACACCGACAAGCGTACCCTGGCCGAGGCGGTCAAGGGCGCGGACGTCCTGCTGGGCCTCTCGGCCAAGGGGGCCTTCACCCCCGAGATGATCGCCAGCATGGCCCCCAATCCGGTGATCTTCGCCATGGCCAATCCCGATCCGGAGATCACGCCGGAAGAGGTCCACGCCGTCCGCAGCGACGCGATCATGGGCACCGGCCGCAGCGACTATCCCAACCAGGTCAATAACGTCCTCGGCTTCCCCTACATCTTCCGCGGGGCCCTCGATGTGCGGGCCCGCCGCGTCAATCACGAGATGAAGATCGCCTGCGCCAATGCCCTGGCCATGCTGGCCCGCGAGGACGTGCCGGATGAGGTGGCCGCCGCCTATCACGGCCGCCAGCTGAAGTTCGGCCCGCAATACATCATCCCCTCGGCCTTCGACCCGCGCCTGATCTGGTATGTGCCGCCCTTCGTCGCCCAGGCGGCGATGGACACCGGCGTGGCCCGCAAGCCGATCGAGGACATGGACGCCTATCGCGCCAGCCTCGCCCAGCGCCTGGATCCGACGGCCGGCTTCCTGCAGAAGATCGCCGGGGCCGTGCTGGCCAATCCCAAGCGCATCGTCTTTGCCGAGGGCGAGGACCCGTCGGTGATCCGCGCCGCCTATGCCTACCAGACCGGCGGCTATGGCAAGGCCATCCTCTGCGGGCGCGAAAACCTGGTCGCCGAGAACATGCGCGTCGTCGGCCTCGATCCCGATACCGCCGGCCTCGAGATCATCAATGCCCGCCTGTCGGACCGCAATCCCGACTATGTCGAGGCCCTGTACCAGCGCCTGCAGCGCAACGGCTATCTGAAGCGCGACGTCCAGCGCCTGATCAACCAGGACCGCAACAGCTTCGCCGCCTCGATGGTCATCCATGGCGAGGCCGACGGCATGGTCACCGGCGTCACCCGCAGCTTCGACCAGGCCCTGGAGGATGTGCTGCGCGTGGTCGATCCCGCCCCCGGCGGCCGGATCATGGGCATGTCGGTGGTCCTGGCCAAGGGCCGCACCATCTTTGTGGCCGACACCAATGTCACCGAGCTGCCCGAGGCCGAGGAACTGGTCGAGATCGCCTGCGAGGCGGCCCGCGCCGTCACCCGCCTGGGCTTCAAGCCGCGCGTCGCCTTCATGAGCTATTCCACCTTCGGCAATCCGATGGGCCTGCGCTCGGAAAAGGTCCGCGAGGCGGTGGCCATGCTCGACGAGATGGATGTCGACTTCGAATATGAGGGCGAAATGCCGCCCGAACTGGCGCTGGACCCGGAAAAGCGGGCGAACTACCCGTTCATGCGCCTGACCGACAGCGCCAATATCCTGATCATGCCGGCCATCCACGCCGCCTCGATCTCGACCAAGCTTGTGCAGTCGCTGGGCGGGGCGACGGTGATCGGGCCGGTGCTGCTGGGCCTGAGCCGTTCGGTGCAGATCACGCCGCTGTCAGCGTCGGTGTCCCGGATCCTGAACATGGCGATGATGGCGGCCTATGAGGGGGCCGAGGGGTAGGGGGTTCGTTTGGCCGGGTGTGCATCCGGCCACCGCCGCCGGCCCCCTCCTGACCTGCTTCGCAGGTCGTCCTCCCCCCTGCGGGGGGGAAGATGAGATCGCCGCCCTTCATCTTCCCCCTCCGGGGGAAGACGGTCGCGCAGCGACCCGTAGGGGGCAAGTGCGGGGATAGCGATCGCGCCATCCCCGGATCGGCGCGGGGACTAACAACCCTCTCCCTCTGGGAGAGGGTCGAAGGAACGGGGACCCACACGGGCATTCAGCAAACTTATCCGACGCGCTGAAACCTACCGTATTCTGTACCCACCTCGTCGCGAGGAAAGGGCGCAAGGCCAGCGACCGTTGCGGCGGCGGGGGGTGATCGAGCGGGACTGGGCTTCAGGGGGATACTGAAGCGTGTCCGGGGACCTGGTTGCTGGCCAGGCCCGCCCGCCGTCGGCGTGGTTGAAGGCAAAAGGGCGTGTCTGGCTGTAAGCCCGTCCTCTTCGACCGCCGGAGCGCGCCGGAAACGGCGGGATCCGGGTCCCGGTAAGGCCTCAACAGGGCCACCTGGCGGGACGCGGACGGAAAACGACCACGCGGAGCGCACGGCTTCGTCGAAACGGTAATCTCCATCTCTCATCCGGACGTGGTCCGGACGCTCCGCGACCCTTTCCATCCCTTCAGCGAGCGATCGCGTGAAGCGGCGACCTCGCGCCTCTTGCGTCCGGACTGCCGCGCACGTAACTCCGGCCCATGAGTATCCGCGCCAAGATCTGTGGCCTTTCGACACCGGAGGCGGTCAGTGCCGCCGTCGAGGGCGGGGCGGCCTATCTGGGTTTTGTGTTCTTCGCCAAAAGCCCGCGCAACCTGACGCCGGAGGCAGCCGGCCGGCTGGTCGAGCCGATCCGGGGCCAGGGGGTGCGGACCGTGGCGGTCACGGTCGATCCCGACGATGTCCTGATCGACCGCCTGATGGCGACGATGAAGCCCGACCTGATCCAGGTGCACGGCAAGGAGACGCCGGCCCGGGTGCGCCAGATCGCCGAGCGGTCCGGGGCCGGGGTGATCAAGGCCTTTTCGGTCTCGTCGGCCTCCGACGTCGATCAGGCCCGGGCCTTCGAGCCGGTCACCGAGCAGTTTCTGTTCGATGCCCGTCCAGTGGAAGGATCGGCCCTGCCGGGCGGAACCGGCGCAAGGTTCGACTGGACCCTGCTGGACGGCCGGCGATTTTCTCGCCCGCATTTCCTGGCCGGAGGGCTGGATCCGTGGAACGTGGCCGACGCGATCCGGGTGTCGGGGGCCCCGCTGGTGGACGTTTCCTCTGGCGTGGAGCGCGGTCCCGGCCTAAAGGACCCGGCTCTGATCACGGCGTTCCTCGATGCCGTCAAACGCCTGTAGCTCTGCCCAGCCTTTGGATGATCTCGTGAACGCCCCCTCAAAGCCCAACGACTATTCGGCCTATCCCGACGCGGAAGGCCGCTTCGGCGGCTTTGGCGGCCGCTATGTGGCCGAGACCCTGATGCCGCTGGTGCTCGACCTGGGCAAGGCCTATGCCGAGGCCAAGGCCGACCCCAAGTTCCAGGAGGAGCTGAAGAGCTTCAACACCCACTATGCCGGCCGGCCCAGCCCGCTCTATTTCGCCGAGCGTCTGACCGAGCACTTCGGCGGGGCCAAGATCTATTTCAAGCGCGACGAGCTGAACCACACCGGCTCGCACAAGATCAACAACGCCCTGGGCCAGATCCTGCTGGCCATGCGCATGGGCAAGACCCGGATCATCGCCGAGACCGGGGCCGGTCAGCACGGCGTGGCCACGGCCACCGTCTGCGCCCGCTTCGGCCTGCCCTGCGTGGTCTATATGGGTGCCACCGACGTCGAACGTCAGAAGCCCAATGTCTTCCGCATGAACCTGCTGGGGGCCGAGGTGCGCCCGGTGACCTCGGGCACCGGCACCCTGAAGGATGCCATGAACGAGGCCATGCGCGACTGGGTCACCAATGTGCATGACACCTATTACCTGATCGGCACCGCCGCCGGCCCGCACCCCTATCCGGTCATGGTTCGTGACTTCCAGAGCGTGATCGGCATCGAGGCCCGCGCCCAGATGCTGGAGATGGAAGGCCGTCTCCCCGACGCCGTCGTCGCCTGTATCGGTGGCGGCTCCAACGCCATCGGCCTTTTCCATCCGTTCCTGAACGACGACAGCGTGCGCCTGATCGGCGTCGAGGCGGCCGGCCACGGCGTCTCCACCGACAAGCACGCCGCCTCCCTGACCGGCGGCCGCCCCGGCGTGCTGCATGGCAATCGCACCTATCTGCTGCAGGACGACGACGGCCAGATCATCGACGCCCACTCGATCTCGGCCGGCCTCGACTATCCGGGCATCGGCCCCGAGCACTCGTTCCTGCACGAGATCGGCCGGGCCGAATATGTCTCGACCACCGACGAGGAGGCCCTGGCGGCCTTCCAGCTGTGCTCGACCCTCGAAGGCATCATCCCGGCCCTGGAACCGGCCCACGCCCTGGCCCGGGTCGGCGAGATCGCCCAGGAGCTGGGCAAGGGCAAGATCGTGGTGATGAATCTCTGCGGTCGCGGCGACAAGGACATCTTCACGGTGGCCGAGGCCCTCGGGCGCAAGATCTAGGACCTATCCAGCGTGACCAAAGACCGTATCGACCGTCGCTTCGCGGCGCTGAAGGCCGAGAACCGCGCCGGTTTCGTGACCTACATCATGGCCGGCGATCCCGATGCCGCCACGACCCTGTCCGTGCTCAAGGGCCTGCCCGGTGCCGGTGCCGACCTGATCGAGCTGGGCTTTCCCTTCTCCGATCCGATGGCCGAAGGCCCGACCATCCAACGCGCCGCCCAGCGCGGCCTGAAGTCCGGCATGACCCTGCAGGGTACGCTCGACCTGGTCGCCGCCTTCCGCGAAGGCGACAGCGACACCCCGGTCATCCTGATGGGCTATCTCAATCCGGTCCTGAACCGGGGCTTTGAAAGCTTTGCCGTCGCTGCGGCCAAGGCCGGGGTCGATGGCCTGATCATCGTCGACTGCCCGCCGGAAGAGGCTGACCCGCTGTCGGACGCGCTTGAGGCCGAGGGCATCGCCCTGATCCGCCTGGCTGCCCCGACCACCGATGATGCGCGCCTGCCCATGGTGGTCCGCCGCACCTCGGGCTTCGTCTATTATGTCTCGGTCGCCGGCGTCACCGGGGTCAAGTCCGCGGACGCCGCCGATGTCGCCCCGGCCGTCGAACGGCTGCGCAAGGCCTCGGGCCTGCCGGTCGCGGTCGGCTTCGGCATCCGCACCCCGGACCAGGCCGCGGCCGTCGCCCGGGTCGCCGATGCGGCGGTTGTCGGATCGGCGCTTGTGGATGAAATCGAATCGGCGGCCCAGTTGAACGAAAATGTGACTGAGAAGGTCCTTCTCAAGGCGTCGGAGCTGGCTAAGGCTGTACGTTCTGCGCGCGTCGGGCACGAAGTGAGGCTTTAAGGCTATGGCTATGGCTGAACCCCAGGACCCGAAAAAGGGCGACAAGAAATCGGCGGCGGAAGGCCGTCGCGGCGGCTGGCTGTCGCGCATCGCCCCCGGCGTGCGCGGGGCCTTTGCCAAGCGCGAGACGCCCGAGAACCTCTGGGTCAAGTGTCCCGATACCGGCGAGATGATCTTCCGGTCCGATCTGGAAGCCGCCCTGTGGGTGACTCCGGCCGGACGCCACATGCGGATAGGGCCCGAGGCCCGCTTCAAGTTCACCTTCGACGACGGCGTCTATGAGACCCTGCCGACCCCGGCCGTGCCCGAGGACCCGCTGCATTTCTCGGACGGCAAGCCCTACAAGGACCGCCTGATTGCGGCCCGCAAGGCAACCGGAGAGCCCGATGCCATGGCCATCGCCCATGGCCTGGTCGGCGGTGCGCCGGCCGTAGTGCTGGTCCAGGACTTCGCCTTCATGGGCGGTTCGCTGGGCATGGCCGCCGGTGAAGGCTTCGTCGCCGCCGCCCGCGCCGCCCTGGAACGCGAGCTTCCGCTGGTGGTCTACACCGCCGCCGGTGGGGCCCGGATGCAGGAAGGGGCCCTGTCCCTGATGCAGATGGCCCGCACGACCCTGGCCATCAATGAACTGAAGGACGCGGCCCTGCCCTATGTGGTGGTCCTCACCGACCCGACCACCGGCGGCGTGACGGCCTCCTATGCCATGCTCGGCGATGTTCACCTAGCCGAGCCGGGGGCCCTGATTGGCTTCGCCGGTCCGCGCGTCATCGAGCAGACCATCCGCGAGACCCTGCCGCCGGGCTTCCAGCGTTCGGAATATCTCGTGGAAAAGGGCATGGTCGACCGCGTCACCCCGCGCAAGGAGCTGCCGGCCGTGCTGGGCTCGATCCTGACCACCCTGATGATGGGGCGTCGCAAGGCGGCCTGAGTTTGCTGGATGCTCCCCCTCTGGGGGAGCTGTCGCGGAGCGACTGAGGGGGGAAGCTCGGCCGCCATCCCGTTAGCCCACTCCACCCCTTCGGGGTCCCCCTCCCCCAGAGGGGGAGGATCTTGAAATGACTGACCACCTCCGAGTCCACGACGCCGCCCTGGCGCGACTTCAGGCCCTGCATCCCAAGCTGATCGACCTGTCCCTGGACCGGATGTGGCGGCAGTGCGCGGCCCTGGGCCAGCCGCAGGACCGCCTGCCGCCGGTGATCCATGTGGCCGGCACCAACGGCAAGGGCTCGACGGTCGCCTATCTGAGGGCCATGGCCGAGGCGGCCGGCCTGAAGGTCCATGTCTTCACCTCGCCGCATCTGGTCCGCTTCGCCGAACGCATTCGTCTGGCCGGGACCCTGATCACCGACGACCACCTTGCCGAGGTGCTGGAGCGGGTCGAGGCGGCCAATGCCGGCCTGCCGATCACCTTCTTCGAGATCACCACGGCCGCCGCCCTGGTTGCCTTCGCCGACACCCCCGCCGACCTGTGCATCGTCGAGGTCGGGCTGGGCGGGGTGCTGGATGCGACCAATGTCGTGACCCCGGCCGTCAGCGTCATCGCCCCTATCGACCTCGATCACCGTGAGTTCCTCGGCGACACCATCGGCCAGATCGCCGCCGAGAAGGCGGGCATCATCAAGCCGGGGGCCCCGGTGGTCTCGGCGCGCCAGTGGCAGGAGGCCGAGGATGTCATCGACACCGCCGCCGCCCTGGCCGGGATCGAGCCGGTGATGATGGGCCGCGAGTTCGACGCCTGGAACGAGCGCGGCCGCCTGCTGGTGCAGATGCCGGACCGCCTGCTCGACCTGCCCGCGCCGTCCCTGCCCGGCGATCACCAGTTCGCCAATGCCGGTCTGGCTGTCGCGGGGCTGCTGGCCTTGGCCGATCCGCGGATCGACGAGGCCGCCATGGCCGCCGGGATCGCCGGGGCGGTCTGGCCGGCGCGCTTCCAGCGCCTGACCGCCGGACCCCTGGCCGTTCAGGCCCGGGCGGCCGGCGCGGACCTGTGGCTCGACGGCGGGCACAATCCCCATGCCGGTCAGGCCGTGGCCCGGGCTCTGGGCGATCTGGTAGCCCGCGACGGCCGGCCCGTGGTGCTGATCTCGGCCCTGCTGGCCAACAAGGATGCCACCGGCTTCTTCAGTCCCTTCGCGCCGCTGAAAGCCGAGGTCTATGCGGTGAGCTTCGCGGCAACGGCCGCCGCGCCGGCCGCCCAGACCGCCGCCGCCGCCGAACTGGCCGGATTGCGGGCCCATGCCTGCGAGACTCTGCAGGACGCCCTGGCCAAGGCCCTGGCCCTGTCGCCGGTCCCGCATGTCCTGATCTGCGGTTCGCTCTATCTGGCCGGCGAGGTGCTGGCGATGAGCGAGGAGACCTGGCCGCAATGAGCGGCTTGCCGACCGCCGTGACCCCGGCAGCCCTCTCGGGCTCGCCGGCCCTGGCCGGGGCGCTCCTGGCGCTCAACAATGCCCATGCGCGGGAACTGTCCTGGCTGGAGCCCGGGCGACTGTCGGATCTTGTGGACCAGGCGTTCGTCGCCTGGCGGATCGGCCAGGCCGAGGCCCTGCTGCTGACCTTCGACCAGGCCGCCGACTATGACAGCCCCAACTTTCTGTGGTTCCGCGAGCGCTATCCGCGTTTCGTCTATGTCGACCGCATCGTTGTGGCGGAAGAAGCCCGGGGGCGGGGTCTGGCGCGGCGGCTCTACAAGGACCTGTTCACCGCGGCCCAGGCGGCCGGGCACGAGCGGATTGTCTGCGAGGTCAATGCTGATCCGCCCAATCCGGCCTCCGATGCCTTCCATGCAGAGCTCGGTTTCGTGCCGGTCGGAACCGCCGCCATTCACGGTGGGACCAAGACGGTGACCTATCTGATGCGGGAATTGCGCTACCCGCCGGCCTGAGACGGGCGTAAGGCTCGTCCACGCCGATAGGGCGGCACGGCCCGCTGGACATCCCCGGCCGGCGCGCCCGTCCTGGCAGGAGCCGCCGATGGCCAAGGGTCAGAAGAAGTCCAACAAGGAAGTGCGCAAACCCAAGGCCGACAAGAAGGCCGCCCCGGTCTCGGTCTCGCCGTTCATCGTCACGCCCGCCAAGAAGTAGGCCTGAAACCAAACCGCCCACCCCGCGAGGCGGGATGGGCGGCTGGATTTCGAATTCGACAGGTCGGCTCAGGCGGGTTGCTGGACGCCGGCTTCGTTCAGCCATTCCAGGATCTTCTGCTTGGGCATGGCCCCGACCTTCATCGAGGTCATCTGGCCGCCGCGGAACAGCATCATGGTCGGAATGCCGCGCACGCCGTAGCGCGACGGGGTCGTGGGGCTGTCCTCGATATTGACCTTGGCCACCACCACGTGGTCGGCGAGCTCTTCGGAGATCTGCTCCAGGGCCGGGGCGATCTGTTTGCAGGGACCGCACCATTCGGCCCAGAAATCGACGAGCACCGGCCCTTCAGCCTGCAGCACGTCGCGTTCGAAGGTTTCGTCAGTCACCGTCACGGTGCTCATGGGGTCTGCTCCATCTGGGCGCGGATCCCCTCCCGATTCCGGGCAAGGAAGGCGCGAAAACAACAATGCCCGCGAGTCGGTCGCGAGCCCTTCCTCAAGATGTAGGAGGCGGCCGCTCTCCCGGCAACGGGTTAGCCGATCCGCCGCAGGGCGTCGGCGATCACCTTTTCTGGAACCGGCATCAGTTTGGGACCGTCGGTCCAGACGAGGGCCGCTTCCACGGGGCGGTCCGGAAAGACCTCGCCCAGCACGGCGACATAGACCGCCATCTGGGCCAGATAGGCGGGATCGGCCTGTTCGATACTGGCGGGGGCCGGACGGTTGGTCTTGTAGTCGACGACCAGAACCCGCGTGTCGGTCACCACCAGCCGGTCGACCCGGCCCGAGATTGCCAGGCCCTTGGGCAGCCGGGCGCTGGTCCCGGCCAGGGCTACCTCGGCGCGCGAACCGGGCCCGAACACCGCGGCGAAGCGCTCATCCTCCAGCACCCCGAAGGCGGCGGCAGCCATTTCGGCACGCTGGTCGTCAGCCAGATCGCGCTCGGCGGCCAGCAGGCGTTGTCCGGCCGCGCGGCGCTCGGCCGGGGCCACATCGGGCAGGATCTGCAGCAGGCGGTGGATGATCTCGCCGCGCCGATAGCGGCCCAGTCCCTCGACCTTGGCCAGGGGCGAGGGGGCCGGGGCGCGGCTGTCGGCCTCGTCCTCGATCCGCGAGGGCGCGGCGTAGCGCGCGGTGGCGGGTTCCGGCGTGGCCAGACCTTGCGCCCAGCCGGGCAGGGGCATTTTCATGGCCTCGGCCAGGGCTTCCCTTGGCTGGGTCCTGGGATCGGGTCCATAGCGCAGGGTCGGCGAATCGGGATCGCCGATCTCGCGGACCTCGGGCGCGATGTCGGGGTGGGCGAAGGCCGCCCTGGCCGCCGCGTACCAGCCCCCGACATTCTCGTCCCTGGTGCGGGCGTCGATGCGGCCGCACAGGATCAGTCTGTCCCGCGCCCGGGTCAGGGCCACGTAATAAAGACGCAGGGCCTCTTCGGCTTCCTTCTTGTCGCGCAGGTCGCGGGCGCTGGTCGAGGCGGCGCAGTCGGCGCTCTTGCCGGTCGACCAGAGGACACCGCCCTCAGCCGTCGCCAGCAGCGGTGAACCGCCGGCACCGCGTTTCACCGTGGTCTCGGGCAGGAAGACGATCGGCGCCTCCAGGCCCTTGGAGCCGTGAGCGGTCATCACCCGCACCTCGCGGCGGGCGCCTTCCATCTCGCGCTTGACGATGATGTCCAGGGCCGCGAAGTCGGCGACCAGGGCTTCCAGGTCGCGGATATTGCGCTGCTCGGCGGCCATCACCTGGGCCAGGAACTCGTCCAGCGCTTCGTCGGCCTCGCCGCCCAGGCGGGTCAGCACCTTAGCGCGATTGGACAGGCCGGCGGCGTCGACCTTGCCCAGCAGGGTGGCGAAGAACTCGAACGGCTGGCGCCTGCGGCCCTCGACCAGGGCCCAGGCCAGCAGGTCGCGGGCGGCGGTCCAGCGCGGGTTCTCGTCGGCCCGCGCCGACAGCACCGACCACAGGGTCGCCTTCCGGCCCCTGGCCAGGGCATAGACGTCCTCGTCGGCCAGACCGCAGAACGGGCTCTTGAGCAGGGCCGCCAGGGTCAGGTCGTCTTCGGGGAACAGCACGAAGCGGCCCAGGGCCAGCAGGTCGTCGAAGGCAATATGGGCCGACAGCGACAGGCGGTCGGCCCCGGCCACCGGCACATTGCGCCGCTTCAGCGCGCGGATGATCTCCTCGAACAGCACCTTGCGGCGGCGGACCAGGATCAGGATGTCGCCGGCGTGGGCGGCGCGGCGCTTTCCCGTCTCCTTGTCGTGCACCTCGTCGCCGCGATCGAGAATGCCCTTGATCTCGGCGGCCATGGCCTCGGCCAGACGGCGGTTGGCGCTGTGCTCGGCCTCGGCGTCGAGCGGTGCCTCCCAAGCGTCGCGCTCCTCGCCGGGCCTTTCGCGGGTCAGGGGCCACAGGTCGACACAGCCGGGTCCGTCGGTGCGGAAGGGCTGGTGGGTGACCACATCGTCGCCGGCCGGGGGTGGCACGCCCTCGCGGGTGGCCGGGTCGGAAAACAGGGCATCGACGAAGCTCAGCACTTCGCGGGTCGAGCGGTAGGACATGGTCAGGGGCACGCCCATGCCGACCTGACCCACCGCCTCGATCCGGGCGATATAGGTCTGGGTTTCGCTCAGCAGTCGCTGTGGATCGGCCCCCTGGAAAGAATAGATCGACTGCTTCTCGTCTCCGACCACGAACAGGGTCCGCACGTCGCGGCTCCTGCGCCAGCCGCCCGCGCCCGCCCCGGCAAAGAAGTCGGCGGTCAGGGCCCGCAGGATCGCCCACTGGTCGGGGGCAGTGTCCTGGGCTTCGTCCAGCAGGATGTGATCGACCCCGCCGTCCAGCTTGTAGAGCACCCAGGCCGCATCGACCTTCTCGGTCAGCAGCACCTTGGCGGCCTCGATCAGATCGACGAAGTCCAGCGCGCCGCGCGAGGCCTTCTCCGCTCTGTGATCTAAAATGTACCGCGACGCCAAAAGCAGCGCGTAGGCGGTGTCTTGAGCCACTCGAGCGGCCCGGACCCGCTCTCGAGCGATCCCAAGCTTCTCCTGCTCGAATAGTAGCGCCTCTCGGAGGTCGGACCGGGCCTTTAAGCCAGAAGTTTTGGCTGGCCAAGTCGCGGGTGTGCCCGACCCGCCTTCGGTGAATAGTGCACCTAAGGCCAGTTCCAGAGTGGCGTCAGGATCACGGGCAACGCCCGCTAATTGGTCGCCGCACTTCGTGTCAGTCTTACCGCCTGAGCTGATCAGGACCTCAGCCACCTCACGCCACACGACCAGATCAAGATCGGCCATCGCTTCGTCTGCAACGGACTCGGGAGCGGTCGGACCATCGAATCCGCAAACCTTCCATACGTTACCAATCGCCCCATCGGCGCCGCCATGCTTGGCGAAATACCCAATGATGTCTCCCCGCCGGATCTCGAACGTGCCGAACATCGACTCGAAGGCCGCGAAGTCCAGGGCCACCGAAAACCGGGCATAGGCCTCGGCGAAGGCGTCGTCGTGGGTGTCGACATAGGTCGCCACCGTGCGGCGGGCGGCGCGGGCCACGGCGGCCCCGGCCGAGTCGTCCATCACCACAAAGCCCGGCGACACCCCGGCCTCCAGCGGAAACCGCCGCAGCAGCTTTTCGCAGAAGGCGTGGATGGTCTGGATCTTCAGGCCGCCCGGCGTTTCCAGGGCGCGGGCGAACAGGGCGCGGGCCCTGGACAGCGCGCCGGCGTCAAACGTCGCCTCCGGCTCGCCGACCAGTTTGGACAGCTCGGCGCGCAGCGGACCGTCGGCGGTCACCGACCAGCCGCCCAGACGCTCGAACAACCGTCGTTGCATCTCGGCGGCCGCGGCCTTGGTGTAGGTCACGCACAGGATAGCCTCGGGCGTCGACCCGGCCAGCAACAGCCGTGCAACCCGGTCGATCAGGGTCTTGGTCTTGCCCGATCCGGCATTGGCGGTGACGAAGGCCGAGATGGCTGGATCTGCGGCGATGCGCTGGGGGTCGGGAAGGCCGGTCATAACGAAGATCCTCCCCCTCTGGGGGAGGTGTCGCCGGAGGCGACGGAGGTGGCAAGCCGGAGGTTGGCCGCGCTGGCCCCCTCCGGCCCTCTGGGCCACCTCCCCCAGAGGGGGAGGATCTGTTCAGCGTTCCTCATTCACCCTCCCCGTCATCGCCGCTGGTCGACCATTCGAACACCCGCGCCAGGTGGGCGTAGTCGCCGGGGTGGTCCTTGACGAACTGCGGCGCGGTGCGTGAGCGATAGGGCTGGGCCGGATCGTCATAGCGCGTGATCAGGGTGCGCAGGCCGTCCAGCGCCTGGACGGCGGCGTGCTCGCTGTCGGCACTGGTGACCCGCACCTCTTCCAGCCCCGCCGGTTTGCGGCCGGTGACGCGGACATAGGTCAGGTCGCCGGGCTTGCGACCGGGCAGATCCGGAAAGCCGCCGTTCAGCAGGATCGCCGCCGTCAGGGTCAGCTGCGGCGAGAAGCCGGTCTCGACCTGCTTCTTCGACGGCGCCGCGCCGGTCTTGTAGTCGAGGATGTGGGCCAGGCCATCGGCGGTGGGCTCGATGCGGTCAGCCTTGGCGGTCAGGGTGAAGTCCCGGCCGTTGATCGGGAAGGTCAGGCGGCCCTCGGCTTCGACGATGATCTTTTCGGCCCGCGCCCGCCGGTCACGCTCCCAGTCGGCGACCCAGGCGGCCGCCTCCTTGGCAAGCGCCCGCTCACGGGCCAGGGCCGTCGCCGGCATGCCGGCGGCGACCAGCTCGCTCATATAGAGCGCTTCGAAGATGGCGGAGGCGTCGGCGGGGACCGGTCCCGGATGCTGCTCAGCGAATTTCTCGAACGCCGTATGGATAGCGGTGCCGCGGGCCCGGGCCTCGACCGGCTCGTCGGGACGCTCCAGCGGATAGAGCTTGAGGATGTCGCGGGCCCAGACGGCATAGGGGTCGCGGGTCAGGGCCTCGACGCGGGTGACGGCCATCCGGCGGGGGCGGTCGGCAACCGGCGGCGTTGGGGCCGGGCGGGGGTAAGGCTGATAGGCTCCCGGTGCGTCGAGGGCGCGGGCCCAGTCCAGGGCGTCCTGGCGCTGCGGCAGTTTCAGGCCCGCGCCGCCGGCCAGGGTCTTCAGCCGCCACAGCCAGCGGGACTCGACGGCGGGGGCGCCGCCGCGTCGCTCGCAGTGGACCAGGATGACGTCGGGCGCACTGGCGGCCTGGGCGAAATCGTGGGCGGTCAGGCCGACCCGGCGCTCGGGCGGCGGCAGGCCCAGCTTTTCGCGCATGGGCCGCGACAGGAACGGATCGATCGGCGCGCCCTGCGGCCAGATGCCTTCCTCCAGCCCGGCCAGCACCAGCCGGTCGGCGCGGACCAGGCGGGCCTCGATGGCCCCCAGGATGCGCAGACGCGGATGGGTGGCGCCGCCCACACGCAGGGTCTCCTCATTGACCAGCCGGTCGAGGATGTCGGCGAAGGCTCGGGGACTCGCTTCAGGCAGGACAACCCCGTCCTCGATCAGGGCCGAGAGCAGGGATCCCAGACTCTCGCCGGCCTGGCCGACCCACAGGCGGTCGGGGCCGGTCAAGGCCTCGAGGGCTTCGGTCAGGGCGAGGGCCGCTTTGGCGGGTGGTGCCAGCCCATCGACATAGAGCGCAGCGGCGTGGTCGACGGCGGCGAGCAGGCGCTGGGCCAGAGCTTGCGCGGTCGGGTGTTCCGCCAGCTTCGCCAGCAGGGCCCCGGCCGAGCGCGGAGCGGGGCCGCGCAGGCCCTTCAGCTCCAGCGTTGTCGAGGCCTCCAGGTCATCTTCTGATCGCACCAGCGGATGCTTGGCCAGGGCCAGCAGGCGCACGGGGTCCAGTGGGTCAGCGACCAGACCGGCCAGGTGCTGGGCCAGGATCGCGGCCGGGCTGGCGGCCAGGGGTGCGCCGGCCGAGCTGTCGGGGATGACGCCCCAGCGCAGAAGACGGGCATTGACCCGGCGGGCCAGGGTCTGGTCGGGCGTGACGAGGGCGGCGGTGCGGTTCGGATCCTCGAGGGCTTCGCGCAACAGCAAGGCGCAGGCGCTGGCGGCCTCCTCTTCGGTGCGGGCCGAGATCAGCGACAGGCCCTTCAGCCCCTCGGCGACGGGGTCGAGGTCGGGGGCTTCGGCACGCAGGCTTTCGATCTGGGCCAGCCAGTCGGCCGTGGCCTCGGCCGGACGCAGGGCCTCATTGACGATGCGGCGACGCCAGCGGCCCCGGCTGTCGCTCTGTGGAAACCACGGCCGGACATCGGCGCGGGTGATGCCGGCCCGGTCCAGCAGGCGGCGCATGGCCCCCTGCGGATGCTGCTCGCCGACCTTGTCCCAGGCGCTTTCGGCGAGGTCTTCGTCCAGACCTGGAAGCACCACGGCACCCAGCGGGGCGGCGGCGACGACGCGCAGCAGGTCGGCGGTGGCGGGGGCGGTGCCCGTCGAGCCGGCGGCGACCAGGACCTCGGTCGGCGGATGCTCGGTCCAGCGTTTGGCCAGGGCCCGCAGCAGAAGCACGCGGCGGTCTGCGACGTCGATCAGGCCCAGCTCTGTCAGGCGGGCAGGCCAGGCGGCGAGAACGGCTTTCAGGAACTTCGCCGAGACCTGCCAGTGTTGGGCCAGATCGCCGTCGGCCAGGCCGTCGAGCTTGCCGTCGGTATCGATCTCCTCGATCCGGCAGCTGTCGAGAAAGTCGGACAGGGCCTTGGCCATTTCCAGGGCCTGTGATGCGCCGGGGGAAAAGTTCAGGAGGTCGGCATGATCGACCACGATCCGGGCCAGTTCGAACCTGCGGCGGCGCGATGAGATGGCGGGCGGCAGGTCCAGGGCCAGATCGCCCGGCTCGAACGGCGCCTCGCCCTCGTCCAGGTCGCCCAGGGGGCGGATCTGAGGCAGGAGCAGGGCCTTGCCGTCACTGGCGGCCAGCAGGGCATCGGCCACGGCGCGCGCGCCGCGTCGCGTGGGGGTCAAGAGGGTGGCCCGCGGCAGGGCTTCGGGCCCCAGATGCGACAGTGCGGCGAGAAAGCCCCGGGCCAGATCGTCGACGAATGGGCGATGGGCCGGGATCGAGAACCAGCGCGGCCCCTCTCGGCCGAAGGGGCCGCTCACGGTCATGCCAATCTGGCTTCGGCGAGGTCACGGGCGACCGGATCGCCGACATGCATCCAAAGGCCATCGGGCGCCACGCCATGCACGCGTCCCCGAGCGGCCAGGTCTCGCCAGATCGGTGTCAGGGAGAAGGGGCCGTCGGGGCCGTCGGAGGTGATCGCCGGCTTGCAGATATGTACCCCGACATAGACCAGCGGTGCCATCTCTCCCGAGCCCTTGAACCGCACCATCCCGTCGTCGAGGAAGACGTCACCGCTGTCGTGGAACCCTAGCGAGCCCGCCGTCGGTGCCAGCATCAGACAGACGTCCATGGTCCCGGCATCCCAGGCCTCGGCCACCGCTTCCAGGGCCGGCACGCCCTCCTCGATCCAGACCGAATCGATATTGGCGACCCAGACGGGGCCTTCGCCCAGCAGGGGCAGGGCCTGCTTGATGCCGCCGCCGGTCTCGAGCGCTTGCGGGCGTTCGTCCGAGATGACGATCTGCGGCCCAAGACCCCTGGCCTGACGAGCCATCAGGTGGGCCTCCAGCCGGTCGGCAAAGGCGTGGACGTTGACCACGGCGGTCTCGACTCCGGCCGCAACCAGGCGATCCAGCATGTGGTCGATCAGGGCCCGGCCTCCGACCTCGACCAGGGCCTTGGGCCGGTCGTCCGTCAGAGGGCGCATGCGGGTGCCGAGACCGGCGGCCAGGACCATGGCGATCTTCGGGGCGGTGCTCATCGGCGGGCTTCCGCCGGAACGTGGGTGTCGAACCAGGCCTTGAGGTCCTTGAGGGCGGGATTGGCGAAGCAGACGTCCAGATAGGTCCACAGCCGGGGAATGAAGTCGGCATAGCGCGGCTTGCCGTCGCGGGTGACCAGTCGGGCGAAGATGCCGAGGATGCGGACGATATTGAGCGCGCCCAGGGCGTGATAGTCGGCCATGAAGGCGGTGCGATCGAGGTCCGGACGGGCGGTCAGATAGCGGTCGAGGCACGCGGCCTCGCGCTCGGGCGAGACGGTGCGCCGCGCATCGTGCAGCAGCATCGACAGGTCCCAGGCCGGATGCGCCAGAACGGCGTCCTGGAAGTCGAGCATACCGACCCGCGCCGGACCTTCGCGCTGAGGCAGCCAGATCAGGTTCTCGGCGTGATAGTCGCGATGACAGAAGACCGTGGCTCCGGCCTCGCCGATCGCGCGGATCGGTGACCAGAGCGCTTCCCAGTCTGCCAGGGCGGCAGCGCCGAACGCCAGGTCGCGATACTTGGGCTGCCACTCGACGAAGATGTCATGGGCGGTCTTCAGGGCCAGGTCATCATAGGTCAGCAGCGGCCAGGCCGAACCGTCAAAATCCAGCGTCTTGGCGGTCGGCGCGGCGTGCAGGGCCAGAAGGCCGTCTATGGCAGTGTCATAGAGCGGGGCCTCGTCGGTCCCGGTCTCGATCAGGCGGGCATAGAGGTCGTCGCCCAGGTCTTCCAGCACAGCGAGACCGGCGGAGGGGTCGGCGGCCAGCACCTTCGGCGCGGACAGGCCCTGAGCGTTCAGCCAGCCGGCGCAGGCGACAAAGGCGTCCACCCGGCCCGCCGCCAGACGGGCGAGGGCGTTATAGCCGAGCGTGGTGCGTTCGGCGGGCGTGGCGTCGGGTGGGCAGGGCGCAGTCTCGACCGACGGCGGCTGGTCCATGAAGATGAAGCTGGGGCCACCCTCCCGGTGCAGGCGTTCATAGCTGCGGGTCGAGGCATCGCCCCCCAGGCTCTCGCGGCGGACGTCGCCATAGCCGTGGGCCATCAGAAACGCGGCCTTGGCCGTCTCGCGCTCAGAACTCAAGGGTACGTCCTTCAAATCCGCCGTGCCGGGTGAGGGTGACGCGTCGCGCGTCGCCGTCGAGGGCGATGTCTATATCGAGCCGGTTGAGGGGCAAACGCCCTTCCAGCCTCTGGGGCCATTCAATCAGGGCAACCCCGCTGTCGAGCGCCTCGTCGAGGCCGATCTCATAGGCCTCGTCCGGATCGCTCAGGCGGTAAAGGTCGAAATGGGCCAGGGGGAAATCGGCCGTCTCGTAGAACTGCACCAGGGTGAAGGTCGGGCTGGGCACCTCCTCGTCCGGCGTGGTCAGGGCGCGGATCAGGGCCCGGGCAAGGGTCGACTTGCCAGCCCCCAGCGGACCGGTCAGGCACAGGGCGTCACCGGCCTTCAGGATGCGGGCCAGGGCCATGCCCAGGGCCTGGGTGGCAGCCTCGTCAGGGAGGACTCGGGGGGTCACGTCGGTGAACTCTCGGGGTGCGGTTGCAGATCCTCTTCCACATAGCGTTTCAGGAGGACCGTGGCTGCCGTCGAGTCGGTCGGCAGGTCGTCCGGATCGATCGGGCGGCCCACGGTGAGGCTGAACGGGCGCCCCTGCTTGTTGAGCAGTTCGTGGAACAGGGTGATGTCGCGCAGTTCCCGCGAATAGCGGTCGAACAGGTGGAACAGGGTCGACCACGGGCCCGCCACATGCACCGGCAGGATCGGCGCGGCATGTTTGCGGGCGATGGACACCGCCGAGGCCGCCCAGGGCGGATCGCTCAGCCGCCCCGTGGCGTCCCTCACGGCCAGTCGCCCGGCCGGGAAGATCATCAGGGCCCGTTCGGCCTCCATGGCCTCACGGGTCTGGGACAGGGTCAGGCGCAGGCGGTCGCGGGTCCGCTTGGCCTCGACCCACTCGACCGGAATCAACACCTCGTCGAACCTGGAGCAGACCCGGTGGGCGTCGGCATTGGCGTAGAAGACGATGTCCGGACGCACGGCCTTCAGGGCGTCATAGACCGCGACCCCGTCGGCGATCCCCGTGGGATGGTTGGCGACGACTATGACCCTGCCGGTGGCGGGCAGGTGCTCCAGCCCCCGGACCTCGACCTTGAGGGCCAGCAGGTCGGAGACATGGTCCAGCGCGCTGCGGCCGCCTAGGGGGGCGATGGAATCGGCCATCCGGCGGGCCCGGCCATAGCCCAACAGGCCATATAGAGGGGGCCTGATCCATGGCCAGAGCGGCGAGGCCGTCAGGCGCGGCGCGCGCTCGGCGATCAGGGTGTCGACGATGTGGGGCTCTGACGCGTTGAGCATGGGGCGAGCTTAGCCTTGGCCGGGCCCGCCTGTCAGAACATTTGACGCGCTGCGCCTGAGGGTTGAGCTTGTGAGCCTGGACCGGTGTCTGGAGGAACCGATGAAGACGTTCATGCGCTGGCTTGCAGCCGCCGCCGTGCTGGCCGTGATCGGGTTCGGGGCCTTTGCCTACTGGAACCTCGAACTGCGCTGGCAGCCCAAGACCATAACCCGTCACCAGGCCGAGATCGCCCAGATCCTCGAGCAGTCCGGCTGGGTGTCGCCGGGACTGCCGGGCCCGAAGCTCTACATGGTCAGCTTCCGCAACTGCCCGGACTGTGCACGCTTCAAGGCCGGGGAGTTTCCGAAACTGCACAAGGCCGGAGTCGATACGCGCCTGATCGAGATCGCCCGGGCCGATCGCAACGGTGCCGCCGAGTCCACGCCCGTTGAGCGCGCCACCGTGGCCGAACTTTGGGTCAACCGTAGCTGGAGCCTTGCCGAAGGTTGGGATGCGACTCCCGTCGAGGTCTGGACCGCCCCGGGGATCAAGCCGGCCGACGGCGACATCGCCCGGACTGCGGTCATCGAGGCCGGCCGGGCCAATGTCGACAAGCTGATCCCGCTGCTGAAGGCCAACGGCGTCAGCTTTGGCTGGCCGCTGATGGTCTGGTGGACCCCCGACGGCCAGATGCAGGCCTGTGCCTGCGAGCGCCCCGAGACCTATCGCTTCCTGCGCAAGGATCTGGGGGCATGAGGCGTGGCCTGACCCTCGCCCTCGGCGCGATCATCGCTACGGCATGGATTGGACCGGCCCAGGCCCAGCCGGCAGGACCGAAGCCGCTGGCGGCTCTGGCAGCGTCCGGCGGGCCCGCCCTGACCGGCCGGGTTCTGGTGGCGGATACGGAGCGCATCCTGTCGGATGAACGCGCCGGAGCCTATGGCGCGGCACCTGTCTGGCCCTGGGGCTCGGTGAGCAAGCAGGTGGCGGCGGCGCTGGTCATGATCGAGGTCGATCGGAAGGCGCTCTCGCTCGACGATTCGGTCACCTCGCGCTGGAAGGCTTTTCCCAATGCCGCGACCGGGGCCGTGACGGTCCGCCAGTTGCTACGGCATACCAGTGGCCTGCCCAACCCGGATGAGACTCCGGAAACGGGCGGGATCCCGGCCTTCTACCTGCGCCGCGATGCCGGGGCGGCTGCGTCGAACGCCGATGCAATGGGCTTTTGCGCCAGCCCGGCCAAGAATCCGCCGGAGACCCGGTTTGAATACAACAACTGCGACACCCTGGTTCTGGCCGGGGTGCTGGAGGCGGCGACCGGCAAGTCCTATGGCCGCCTCCTGGCCGAGGCGATTGCCCAGCCCCTCAAACTGACGTCCCTGCGCCTGGCCAGGCCCCAGGAGCGACCGATCATCGCCAGGGCCAATGGCCAGTCCGTGCCGCCGGTCAATCTTGCCACCTTTGGTGCCGCCGGGGCCCTGCTCGGATCACCGGAGGATCTCGTGCGATTTGACCAGGCGCTGCTGGCCCGACGCCTGGTGAGTCCGGCCTCGACGGCGGTGATGTGGACCGGCGATCCGGCGATCGGCTATGTGGCCCTGGGAGCCTGGTCTTTCAGCGCGCCGCTCAAGGGCTGTACCGGCGAGGTGGCGATGGTCGAGCGCCGGGGGGCCGTCGACGGGGTGCAGGTGCGCAATCTCATCGCGCCGGCGCTTGGCCGGATCCTGGTGGTCTTTACCGATGATGCCGGGTTCGAATTCGGCGAACTGTGGCAGGGATCGGGACCAAGCTTCGTCATGGCCTCGGAAGCTTTTTGCCGCTGACTCTGGCCGCAGGCGGTGCCGGCCTTGAACTGGCTGCCGACAAGACCCTTTTCCCCGGGCCCGGCCCGCGCTAACCGCAGTCCCGATGCCGACTTCACTCCGTACCGCTTATCGCGAACGCCTGGCGCAAGGTGAGATCCGCCCCGATGCGGCCCAGGCTGCGGCCGTCGAGGCCCTGTCGCGTCTGGAGGCTGATCTCGACTCGGCCGGCGAGCCCGGCTTTTCGCTGTTCGGCCGCAAACCCAAGAGCCAGAGGGGGGTCTATCTCTGGGGACCGGTCGGGCGGGGCAAGTCCATGCTGATGGACCTGTTCTTCGACAGCGCCCCGGTGACGCGCAAGCGGCGCATCCATTTCCACGCCTTCATGGCCGAGGTCCATGGCCATATCGACGCCTGGCGCAAGGGCGACGCCGCTGCCCGCAAGGCCCGTTTCGGCCAGTCGAAGGGCGATGATCCGGTGGCCCCGACCGCCGAACTGATCGCCGGTGAGGCCCGACTGTTGTGCTTTGACGAACTGCAGGTCACCGACATCGCCGATGCGATGATCCTGGGCCGGCTGTTCGAGGCCCTGTTTGCACGGGGTGTGACCCTGGTCGCCACCAGCAACCGGCCGCCGGACGACCTCTACAAGGACGGCCTGAATCGCCAGCTGTTCGTGCCCTTTATCGACATGCTCAAGGCGGCGCTCGACGTTGAGGCCGTGCGCGGCCCGGTGGATTTCCGGCTGGACCGGCTCAGGGCTGCCCGCACCTGGCTGTCGCCCAATGACAAGGCCTGCCAGGCCGAGTTCGAGCGGCTGTGGACCGATCTCCTGGACGGGGCTGCCGAAACCGGGGCCAATCTCGAGGTGCTGGGCCGGAGGATCCGCCTGCCCCGCGCCGCCGGCGGACTGTTGCGGTCGTCATTTGCCAGCCTGTGCCAGCAGGCCCTGGGGCCACAGGACTATCTGGCCCTGGCCCAGCAGTTCCATACCGTCTTCCTGGAAGACATCCCGCGCCTGACGCCCGAACGGCGGGATGCGGCCAAGCGCTTCAACACCCTGATCGACGCCCTGTACGAGGCCGACGCCAAGCTGGTGGCCCTGGCCGAGGCCGAGCCCGAGGCGCTTTATCCAGCTGGCGACGGGGCCTTCGAGTTCGAGAGGACGGTGTCGCGCCTGCAGGAAATGCGCTCGGCGGACTATGTCGCCCGGGTTCGGGATTGAGGAGGCCGGGATGAGCGTCAGGGACAGGGTCCGCATTGGCGACACGAAGCTGCTGTCGGACAACTGGTATGTCCTGAAGACCACGACCTTTGACTGGAAGCGGCGAGACGGGACCTGGCAGACCCAAAGCCGTGAACATTATGATCGGGGCAATGGGGCGGTTCTGCTGCCTTACAATCTGCGCGCCCGGACGGTGCTATTGGTGCGGCAGTTCCGTTATCCGGCCTTCGTCAACGGCTATGACGACCTGCTGATCGAGGCGGCTGCCGGCCTGCTGGACGATGCTGAGCCTGAGGTTCGGATCCGGGCCGAGGTGGAGGAGGAGCTGGGCTATCGCCTCGGCGCGGTCCGCCAGGTCTTCCAGGCCTATATGAGCCCCGGCTCGGTGACCGAGATTCTCTACTTCTTCGTCGCCGAATATGACACGGCCATGCGGATCGGAGACGGCGGCGGCCATCCCGATGAGGGCGAAGACATTGAGGTGCTTGAGCGCTCGATCGACGAGGCCCTGGTGATGATCGCCGACGGCCGCATCCGCGATGCCAAGACGATCATGCTGCTCCAGCACCTGGCCCTGACGGTGTTCCGGAGCTAGGGGCCGAGCGCGCGGCGTTACGCCGGCGGGGGTGGAATGCATCCCTACGGTCAGTGGGGGCGTAGCTCCCTGCGTAAAACCCGCAATGGCTCTGAGAACGTTTCTCAACAAGGACCGCTTCGTTGACACCCCCGTCCCCGCGCTTAAAAGCATCCCGCAACGCACAAAGGCTACTGGGGTTGGACCGATCATGACCGACACGAGCCGGGGGCTGCCCGAGCGCCCGATGTCGCCGCACCTGCAAGTGTGGCGTTGGCATATCACCATGGCGTGCTCCATCCTGCATCGCGGCTGCGTGATCGGCCTCTATGCGGGCACTGTCCTGCTCGCGCTTTACGCGCTTGCCCTGGCCGCAGGACCGGAAAGCTATGATCTCTATGGCGAGATCATGGGCAGCTTGCTGGGCAGGCTGGTCCTGCTGGGTCTGACCTTCGCCCTGTTCTTCAACATCGCCTATGCGATCCGCCAGACCTTCTGGGACGCGGGTCTCGGTTTTGCGCCGAAGACTGCTGATCTGACCGGCGCAACCGCTATTGCCTTCGCCGTGGTCGCCACGGCCGTCACCTGGGTGATCGCCTCCGCCACGGGAGCCTTCTAATCATGGCCGAGAAAGCATCGGAACGCTTCCGCACCCCCCTGTCCCGCGCGCGCGGCATGGGTGCCGCACGCCACGGCGTCGGCCATTTCATCACTGAACGGGTGTCGGGCATCGCCCTGATCCCCCTGTCCCTCTGGGGCGTTTTCGCCGGCCTGGAGTTGGCGGCCAGTGATTTTGATGGGGCCACCCTGTGGCTCACCGAACCGCTGAACGCGGTGCTCCTCGGCCTGCTGCTGATCGCGGCCCTGATCCATCTGCAGGCCGCTGTCCAGGTCGTGATCGAGGACTATATCCACCGGTTCACGACCAAGAGCGCCCTGGTCATTCTCAATCTCTTCGTCTGCGTGCTTAGCGGCGCCCTTGGGATCTTCTCGATCCTGAAGGTCGCCCTCACCGGAGCCTTTTGATGTCGGCCTACAAGTTCATCGACCACAAGTTCGACGTCGTCGTCGTCGGTGCCGGCGGCTCGGGCCTCCGCGCTGCGCTCGGCTGCGCCCAGGCCGGTCTGAAGACCGCCTGCGTCACCAAGGTGTTCCCGACCCGCAGCCACACCGTGGCGGCCCAGGGCGGCATCTCGGCCTCGCTGGGCAACATGGGCCAGGATGACTGGCGCTGGCACATGTACGACACCGTCAAGGGGTCGGACTGGCTGGGCGACCAGGACGCCATCGAGTACCTGACCCGCAATGCGCCCGCCGCCGTTTATGAACTCGAGCACTGGGGCGTGCCCTTCTCGCGCACGGCCGAGGGCAAGATCTATCAGCGTGCCTTTGGCGGCATGACCAAGAACTATGGCGAAGGCCCGATCCAGCGCACCTGCGCGGCGGCTGACCGCACCGGTCACGCCATGCTGCACACGATGTACGGCCAGTCCCTGGCGCACGACACCGAGTTCTTCATCGAGTACTTCGCCCTCGACCTGATCATGGAAGATGGCGTCTGCCGTGGCATCACGGCCTGGAAGCTCGATGACGGCACCCTGCACCGCTTCCAGGCCCAGATGGTGATCCTGGCCACCGGCGGTTACGGCCGCGCCTATTTCTCGGCGACCTCGGCCCATACCTGCACGGGTGACGGTAACGCCATGGCTCTGCGCGCCGGCCTGCCGCTGCAGGACATGGAATTCGTCCAGTTCCACCCGACCGGCATCTACGGCGCCGGCTGCCTGATCACCGAGGGTGCCCGCGGCGAAGGCGGCTATCTGACCAATTCTGAAGGTGAGCGCTTCATGGAGCGCTATGCGCCGTCCGTGAAGGACCTGGCTCCGCGCGACATGGTCAGCCGGGCCATGACCATCGAGATCCGCGAAGGCCGCGGCGTGGGTCCCAACAAGGACCACATCTTCCTGCATCTGGATCACCTGGATCCGAAGATCCTGCACGAACGCCTGCCCGGCATTTCCGAGACCGCCAAGGTCTTTGCCGGCGTCGACGTGACCAAGGCCCCGATCCCGGTGCTGCCGACCGTCCACTACAATATGGGCGGCATCCCGACCAACTATCACGGCGAGGTCGTCACCAAGGCCGGCGACAATCCCGACCAGGTGATCCCCGGCCTGATGGCCGTGGGCGAGGCCGCCTGCGTCTCGGTGCACGGAGCCAACCGCCTGGGCTCCAATTCGCTGATCGACCTGGTGGTGTTCGGGCGCGCGGCTGCCCTGCGCTGCGCCGAGATTCTCAAGCCCCTGGCGACCCAGCCGGAGCTGAAGAACGCCAATACCGACGCCCACCTGGCCCGTTTTGACCGTTATCGCAACGCCAGCGGAACCCAGGGCACAGCCGCTCTGCGTCTCGAGATGCAGAAGGCCATGCAGGAAGACGCCGCTGTGTTCCGTACCGGCGAAACTCTGGCCGGCGGTGCCCAGCGCCTGGCCGGGGTCTGGGAGAAGGCCAAGGACATCAAGGTCAGCGATCGTGGTCTGGTGTGGAACACCGACCTGATGGAGACCCTGGAGTTCGACAACCTGATCGGCCAGGCCGTGGTGACGGTAGCCGGCGCGGTCAACCGCACGGAAAGCCGCGGTGCTCACGCCCGCGAGGACTTCGGCGATCGCAATGACGGCGAGTGGATGAAGCACACCCTGGCCTGGCTCGACGTCGACACCGGCAAGGTGAAGATCGATTACCGCCCGGTCCACAGCTACACGATGTCAGACGACATCGCCTACATCCCGCCTAAAGCACGGGTTTATTGAGGGTCCGATGGTCGAGCTCGCGCTTCCCAAGAACTCCCAGGTCAAGGCCGGCAAGCACTGGCCGGCCCCCGCCGGAGCCACGAAGGTCAAGACCTTCAAGATCTATCGTTACGATCCCGAGGCGGGCGGCAATCCGCGTTGGGATACCTATGATGTCGATATGGATGCGGTGGGGCCGATGGTCCTGGACGCCCTGCTCTTCATCAAGAACACCATCGATCCGACCCTCGCCTTCCGTCGATCGTGCCGGGAAGGGGTCTGCGGCTCCTGTTCGATGAACATTGGCGGCCGCAACACCCTGGCCTGTACCAGCGGCTGGGCGGACGTGCCGGGCAAGGCCGTGCAGATCGCGCCCCTGCCGCATGCGCCGGTGGTCAAGGACCTGATCCCGGACCTGACCCTGTTCTACGCCCAGTACGCCTCGGTCGAGCCCTGGCTTCACACTGATACCCCCGAGCCTCAGGCCGAATGGCGCCAGAGCCCGGAAGACCGTCTGAAGCTGGACGGTCTCTATGAGTGCATCCTTTGTGCCTGCTGCTCGACCTCGTGCCCCAGCTACTGGTGGAACGGCGACAAGTATCTGGGCCCGGCGTCCCTGCTGCATGCCTATCGCTGGCTGATCGACAGCCGCGACGAGGCAACCGGCGACCGTCTCGATGCGCTGGAAGATCCGTTCAAGCTCTATCGCTGCCACACCATCATGAACTGCGCCCAGGTCTGCCCCAAGGGCCTGAATCCCGCCAAGGCGATCGCCGAAATCAAGAAGATGATGGTCGAGCGCGTCGTCTGACGCGTTCTGCAGCGGTTCGTCCCTGAAGGCGCTTGCCAAAAGGTGACGCCACCGTCATTTTTGACGAAAGGGAGGGCGCGTCTTGAGCGTATCTGAGTTGGGCGATCTGAACGCGCGCGTGGTCATCGTGGGAGCTGGTCATGCCGGCGGATCTGCGGCGGCTTTCCTGCGGCAGTACGGCCATACCGGACCCATCGTTCTGATCGGTGACGAGCCCCTTCTGCCCTATCAGCGTCCGCCCCTGTCCAAGGCCTGGCTCAAGGGTGAGGCCACGGCCGATTCCCTGGCCCTGAAGCCGGCCAGTTGGTACGCGGAAAACCAGGTCTCCCTGCGCTTGAGTGGCCAGGCTGTGCGGATCGATAGGACCACTCAGGTCGTTCACCTGGCGTCAGGAGAGACCTGTGCCTATGACGCCCTGATCCTGGCTACCGGGGCTCGCGCCCGCAAGCTGCCGATTCCCGGAGCAGACCTGGCCGGGGTCATGGCTCTGCGCACGGCCGCCGATGCCGAGGATCTCAAAGCGGCCCTGGGTCCGGACAAGCGCCTGGCCGTGGTCGGAGGCGGCTATGTGGGCCTTGAGGTCGCAGCCTCGGCCCGGGTCCTCGGCAGCCATGCCATGATCATTGAGCGCGAGGCCCGGGTGTTGGCCCGCGTCGCCTGTCCCGTATTGTCGACCTTCTTTCAGGACTATCACGCCGCGCGGGGCGTCGCCTTCGAACTGGCGGCCGCTGTCGAGGCCTTCGAGGGGCGGGACGGTCACGTCTCCGGGGTGCGGTTCGCCGATGGTCGGGTGGTGGCCTGTGATGTGGCCCTGGTGGGCGTCGGGGCCATCCCGAATGATGAACTGGCCCGCGAGGCCGGTCTCGACTGCGCCAATGGCGTCGTAGTCGATGCAGAAGCCCGCACCATCGATCGGCGAATCTTCGCCATCGGGGATGTCAGTGATCGTCCGCTGCCGCTCTATGATCGCCGGGTCCGGCTGGAGAGTGTGCCCAATGCTCTAGAGCAGGCCAAGCAGGCCGCTGCCGCCATTGTCGGGCGCCCTGGCCCCGCACCGGAAGTGCCCTGGTTCTGGTCCGACCAGTATGACCTGAAGCTGCAGATCGCCGGCCTGCCCTTTGACGCGGACCAGATCATTGTCCGGGGTGATGTCGCAGCGGCGAAGTTTGCGGTCTTCCATCTTAAGGGCGATTGCCTGCAGGCCGTCGAGGCGGTCAATGCCCCGCCCGAATTCATGGTGGGCAAGCAGCTGATCGGCAAACGCACGCCGATCGCGGTGGCAAAGCTCAGCAATCCGGCAATATCAATGAAGGACGTGGCGGCCTGAAGCCGCCCAGCAGGGGAACCCAAGGAAACCTCATGGCCAAGATCACCTATATCGAGCACGACGGCTCCGAGCACGTCCTGGATGTCAAGCCGGGCCTGACGGTCATGGAGGGCGCGGTCAAGAACAACGTGCCCGGCATCGACGCCGACTGCGGCGGGGCCTGCGCCTGTGCAACCTGCCATGTCTATGTTGATGATGCCTGGCTTGCGAAGACCGGCGACAAGTCGGCCATGGAAGAGTCGATGCTCGACTTCGCCGAAAACGTCGAACCCAACAGCCGCCTGTCCTGCCAGATCAAGGTGAGTGACGCCCTGGATGGCCTGGTCGTCCGCTTGCCGGAAAGCCAGCATTAAGCCTGACGGCCAGAAAGCGTCGTTATATCGTCACGAAGGGCTTGCCATGGGCGGGGAGCGGGCCTAAATCCGCCCCTCGCTCGGAACCGCATCGCGGCCGAATGGCGCAGTCCCCAAAAGGGGCCTTGCATCGTTCGAACCGCTTCGTTAGTCTCCGCGCTCCAATCGACTCGGTCATGGACACACGAGGGAAGCCTAGGCGGCCCATGAGTGTCTTTTGCACTTTGGCCTCCGGTGCGCCGGCTTGCTGAATGTGCAAACGGATCGGTTGACACTGGGGTGTCGCTTCTCTAGAAGCGCCGCTCCGGGCATCGCCGCCAAGTATTCGTAAGAATTCAGAAGCGCGATGTTAAGTCTTTCAGCCAGGTGTTTTGAGTTTATTCAAAATAATCAGTTGACTGACTTGAATGGCTTCTTTAGAAGCTGTTCGCTCGAACGGTTCCGGTTTTCCGGACACGCCGAGCAAATTCAAAACGTTTTGTAAAAAACGGTTTGACACGGAATTCGGGGTTGGATAGATAGCCGCCTCCGCCGACACCGGGCGTTAAGCGGTGGTGCTGCTGAGAGGCGGTTCTGGGAGCTTCGGCTCTGGGTCTTTGACATTGTTGATTTGGAAAGAGAAACGCAGGCGGCGGCGCTCTGGCGATGGACTGAAAAGGTTCATCTCGAACGCTGACAAAT